>DLXL01000224.1:2845-5746 GCA_003448025.1 Saprospirales bacterium
ACATTCAGCTATATCCAGCTGCTGCGCGACAGCTTCCCCGATCTGGCGTTCGTAAATGCAGCCACGCCGGGCTCCGGAATTCTGGAGGCAGCCGTTATTGCCCGCGAAAGACTGAAGCGCTTTCCGCCCGATGTTTTGATGGTTCAGGTATATGTGGGGAATGACCTTTGGGATATTCGCAAGACATGCGACAACCCAAATATTTCCACCATAAGAAACGGGTACTGGTATTGGTCTGATTACTCCCTTTTTATCCGTGCCCTCAATTACAAACTTGGGCAATATAAAAGCAGGGTTGGTGTTGCCACCGAAACCCGGGAACTAAAGCAGGAGCTCCCGTTTTCAATAGATCTGTATTCCAAACGGGAAAAACTGATCTTTCAGGCCGAACCAGACCTGATTCAACACAGCGTGTTTGCCGAAGACAAACGGGGTGCAGATTTGCTGCGGTGGCTGCAAAAAATGGACCACATCCTGGCCATGCTTCCCAAACGCGCCCAACGGGTTCTCATCCTGGTGATTCCCCATTGTGCACAGGTAAATCAGTTCTATGCCGATCATATTTCCACTTTGGGCGCAACGCCCTTCACGCCTGCCATACACCAGCCGGAATACCCGTTTTTAACCCAAATACAGCAACATTATGCCGGAAATCCACGCGTCAACGTCTTTTCACTACTTCCTGTTTTCCAACAAAAGGATACAACCGGCCACCGGCTCTATTACGAAAACGATCCACACCTGAATACTGCCGGGCAAATGATCCTGGGACAAACGCTGGTATCGGTTTTAAAGGATTATCAATGATTCCATTCCGACCAGGAATTGTATTAATGCACCAAAAAAATGACTCACCCCGAAAATTCGGAATGAGTCATCATTCATCGAGAAAAACTTGTTCTCGTTTATCCTTTCGCTTTGGATGCGTCTACCACAGCTTTGAAGGTAGCCGGGTGGTTGAGCGCCAGATCTGCCAGCGCTTTGCGGTTAAGGCCGATGCCTTTTTGGCTAAGCTGGTGGATGAAGGTGCTGTAGTTGAGGCCCATTGGACGCACAGCGGCGTTGATACGGGCAATCCAAAGACGGCGGTAAGTGCGCTTTTTGAACTTACGGTCGCGGAAGGCATACTGCCAACCTTTCTCGAGCGTGTTCTTCGCAACGGTGTAAACTTTGGAACGGGCGCCGAAGAAGCCGCGGGCGGCTAGCATAATTTTTTTCCGGCGGGCGCGACTGGCCGGGTTGTTTGTTGCTCTAGGCATTGGTGTGATTTTCTAGTACGACACCGGGATTGAACCATTCAATGCTTTAAACCAGTGTCCTCGTTAAAAAATTGGTTTGATCCGGGTTTGTTGAGCGTCCAACAAAACCGATTTACATAGCGAGCAAACGCTCGATACGTGCGTGCTCGCTGCGGTCTACGATGACGCCATTACGCAGGTGGCGTTTGGCTTTCGTAGATTTCTTACGCATCAAGTGACGCATGCGTGCGCGGTTGCGCTTTACTTTCCCCTTGCCAGTCACCGTAAAACGCTTTTTGGCGCTGGAGTGGGTCTTCATTTTAGGCATGTCGAAAATGTGTTTTTAAAACGGAGCGCAAAGGTACGATCCTTCTGCAAAGTGCCAAAGGAAATATTGAAAATTACAAAAAAACATGAGTCGCCCTGATTTATTGAAGCCCGGACACCCGTTTATTAAACAGAGCATACTTTCTGGAAGTGCATGATCCTGGCTTTGCACCATAAAGTTGTTGAACCACCCAAAAAAACCAGGCGCATGATTTTAGTACATCTGCCTGTTACAGAGAAGCTATTTCAGGATCCAATGCACCAAAATATGAACCAAAAAGTCACAAAGGACACAAACTACATGCCCCTTTGTGTCCTCCGTGACTTTGTGGTTCAACAACTATATGGTGTAAAACGAACATGAGCCACCCAAAGTAAACTTGGATGACTCATGCTTGGACAAAAATATCCTGATGTTTATTATTCCTCGGTACTAGCCTTTTTCTTTCCTCCGGATTTTTTTGGAGAAAGAATCACGTGCATACGTTTTCCTTCCAAACGTGGCAACTGATCTGCGCTGCCATGATCTTCCAGTTCTTTCATGAAGCGCAGCAGTAACAATTCACCACGTTCTTTGAACACGATGGCACGGCCACGGAACTGGACATAGGCTTTGACCTTGTTGCCCTCTGAAAGGAAGTTTTTGGCGTGCCTTAATTTGAATTCAAAATCGTGTTCACCTGTTTCAGGTCCGAATCGGATTTCCTTAAGCTCCACCTTAACGGCATTTGCTTTAAGTTCTTTTTCCCGTTTCTTTTTTTGGTAAAGGAATTTGTTGTAATCCACAATACGCACCACCGGAGGGGTTGCATTGGGGGTAATTTCCACCAGATCCATACCGGCATCTTCAGCCCATCGCAGCAACTTTCCGGTGGGATAAATGCCACTTTCAACGGTTTGACCCACGGCTTCGCTGATTTCCTCAAGATTGTCGCCAATCAGGCGCACCTCAGCAGCGCGAATGAAATTGTTGATGTTGTGTTCGGGACCGCGTTGACCACGGTTGAAAGGACGGGGGCCGCCAGGACCGCCACCTGGGCGGGGAGGGCCACCTGGCCGGGGAGGGCCTGAGCTGCCTGGGGGTTTAGGCTTGTAAGGTTTGAACGCCAATTAATGGTACTGTTTGATGTAAAAATGAGAGGCAATCCTATTCAGCGCATTACCTCCAATGTAAAAGACGGTTGCAAAAGTAACAATTGTTGGGTGTTAATGATGGAAGCTGGTACGGATTTTTTTTTGTTTCCGTTTGTGCCCCTACCCCAATTGCTTCTGATATCCGGGCAAATGTAAATAACCTTCTTCTTTAATGGCTGCCAGCAGCCCGAATTTAGCCGCA
>DLXL01000224.1:5952-9693 GCA_003448025.1 Saprospirales bacterium
TGCCGCTCTAACAAGTCCCTGGTTTCCTGCACCAACCCCGCGATCATAGCTTCCACATCTTTGTCGGTAGCAAATTTATCCATGGCAAACCCGTACTCCAGCGTGTAATTGGCCTGATAACGCTCATCAAATCCATGCCTTCTGATGTAATCCATGGCCAGCATGGTAACCTGCTCCCGGTCGTTGGAACGGCCTACTGTGGCGTGATCTGCTCCAAACACCTGCTCTTCGGCCAATCCGCCTGCCAGAAATACTTTGATTTTTTTAATCAGGTTTTCCCTGGTCTCATAAATTTCATGCGGAAAAGTAAACCCTGCTGCATAGCTGCTCGCCACCTTGGATTTCAACTGTAATGGTGCAATGCCAAACAACGCCACATAAGCCACGGCATGGCCGGATTCATGTACGCTCACATTGGCCACCACATCGGCAATGTTGCCCTGGCGGATCTTGTCAATCCGGCCTACAAATGGCATCTCCACTTTCCGATTGCCTATCTGGGCCGATATCAGTTTGGCATCTGTTTGATAATCAATAGAAAACGAGAAGTGCCCATCGTTCAGGCATTCAAACAGGAACTTGCTCAGATGGGTTTCCAGAATATCGGTCACACTGCTGAATACCGGCCGCACCCCCTGTACCGGGAACACGCCATTGCGGTAAATCAAACTGTACACATTTTCTGAAATGTGGATTTTTACGCCAAAGCGCTCCTCTGTTTTTTGAACAATCTTGCTCACTTCCTTGCGGATCAACGCTTCAAAGTCGCCTTTGCGCAAACTCGGGTATATCAGGTGAATGTTCCCGAAACGCGCCACCTGCTCCGGGCGGAAACGCCTGGTAAGGGCGTTTTTAATGTCAACAGCCGTTATTTTTTTAGTAAAAGCGTGGTAAATATCTGCGTCAACCTCACTGTCGGAAGTGTGTGTGGCCATCTGAAAGGCTTCATCCAGGTTTCCGCTGATCAAAATGAGCATCTGGGAGTAATCAACAGGCTCGAACACCCGACGTTTGCTCTTGGCCTCAATAATAATATCCAGCATCTGCTTTTTGCTCATATCTGCAATATCCAGCACATCCTCTTCCAGTTCCAGCATTTTTTTGAGGTTTCTGGCCTCCCAGATGCCTACGGTATCCTGCATCGGATCTTCAGCCGGTTCGCCAGGCGGACGGCGGTTGCGCTGCCGCTGGTTGAACATGAAATCCGAAATATAATAGTCAAAATCCTCTTTCTCACGCTTGGCAAGCCGGCCATCAGACAGCAGTTCCCAAAAATCATTGAATTTGGTTGCCTGTACCGGGGAGCCATCCGGCTCTATGGTGTAAAAGCGTTGAATCTCGTCGAACAACACAATAGCCGGCCGACTGTCGATCAGTCCATTTGATTTCAAAATGGCATTCACACTGCTGAAATAGGTGGTCTGGTCCGTATTTCCAAGCTCCACTTCTGCAAATCGTTCCTGAAAATAAAGGTATTGCACCATTTTCCGTACCAGATCCGTTTTGCCTACCCCGGTCATACCCCAAAGGCAAACAATAATCGGGCGGGTGAGCACCTCCGGCATGAGGTACCACACTTGAATGTAATCCAGCAGGCTGTCGATGATTTCGTCAATCCCGACAAAATCTTCCTTTAGTCTAAGGCGCAGCAGTTCCAGGGTTGCCCGGCGATGGGCAAGCCTTTCTTTATCTATTGTAAACTTCGGTTCTTCCATAAACAGGGCAAAGAAACGAAACCTTTGTGCTAAAGTTCCAATTGCGTCGTGGTTTGACGGATAATCCCTACTTTTCGGCCAATTTTAGATCCAAACTATATGAAGGTAAAATTCTGTGGCGCTGCGCGCGAAGTAACCGGTTCCTGTCACTTGCTGACACTTGACAACGGATTCAAGATCCTGCTGGATTGCGGCTTGTACCAGGGGGGCGACGATGATGGGCGTTCAGGAAGCGACAATCCCATCACCGGATTCAATGAGAAATGGTTGTTTGATCCCAAAGAAATCGATTGTCTGGTACTGAGTCATGCCCACATTGACCATACCGGCAGAGTACCTAAACTGGTGCACGATGGGTTCAGGGGGCAAATTTATGCCACCCACGCCACGCGCGATTTGTGTGCCCTGATGTTGCTGGACAGCGCCAAAATCCAGGAAAGTGATGCCGAGTACAACAACCGGAAACTTCGCCAGGAAGGCGAACCGGAAAAAAAGCCCTTATACACCGTTGAAGACGTGCAGCAGGTGATGCGCCAGTTTGTCAGTTTCAACTATGAACAATGGTTTAATATTCATCCGGACGTACGGGTTTTGTACCGCGATGCCGGCCATATTCTCGGGAGCGCCAGCGTAACCCTCGAAATTAAAGAAGGCGGCAAAACCACCCGCTTCGGATTCACAGGGGATATCGGCCGTCCTAACCGACCCATACTGGGCGACCCGCTTCAGATGCCGGAACTGGATTACCTGATCTGTGAAAGCACATACGGCGACCGCGAGCATGAATCAGCCCCCACCGAACACTACCATTTTGCGGAAGTTATCCGTTATACTTGTGAACAGAAGAAAGGTAAAGTGATTATCCCGGCATTCTCGGTAGGTCGTACCCAGGAAATTGTTTATCTGCTTGACCAAATGCAAAATGCTGGCGTATTGCCCAAGGTACCGGTGTACGTGGACAGTCCGTTGTCGGTCAACGCTACCGAGGTTTTTATTAACCACCCTGAATGTTTCGACTCGGAGTTGCACCGTTATATGGCAGAAGATGCCAACCCTTTTGGTTTCAACAGCCTGTTTTACATCCGGGATGTACATGCTTCAAAAGCGTTGAACAGTACCAAAAAACCTTGCATCATTATTTCGGCATCTGGCATGATGAACGCAGGGCGGATCCGTCACCACTTGTTCAACAACATTGAAAACCAGCGGAATACCATACTTATAGTTGGTTACTGCGCTCCAAATACTCCCGGAGGGCAATTGCGTGAGGGGGCAAAAAGCCTTTACCTGATGGGAAAAAACCTCCAGGTACTGGCAGATATTGAGATCATGGACTCCTTTTCTGCCCATGGTGACCGCGCTGAAATGCTGGCGATGATCGAGAATCAGAAAAACTCTGTGAAGAAAGTCTGGCTGACCCACGGCACCCTGGACCGGCAGGAAAAGTGGCGGGAATATTTGATGGCGAACGGTTTTGGAAATGTGGGCATCCCGGGTTTGGGAGAGGAGGAACAACTATGAATAACCGTAAAAAGATCTTCAACGACCCCGTGTACGGGTTTGTATCCGTGCCCAAAGGGATCTTGCTGGATTTGATTGATCATCCGTATTTTCAAAGGTTGAGGAGGATCCGGCAATTGGGTCTGAGTTCTTATGTCTACCCGGGGGCACTTCATACGCGCTTTCACCATGCCCTCGGCGCTTTGCATCTCATGCAGGAGGCCATCGAAACCCTGCGTCAAAAAGGAGTAGATATCAACCCTGAAGAGGCGGAAGGCGCCTGTGCTGCCATTTTATTGCATGATATCGGCCACGGTCCGTTTTCCCACGCTCTGGAGCATTCCATTGCAGCCATGCATCATGAGGAACTTTCCCAAATGTTCATGGAAGCCATTAATCAGGAATTTAGCGGGCAACTTTCCCTGGCTATCCGCATTTTCCGGGATGCATATCCTAAAAAATTCCTCCATCAACTGGTATCCGGACAGCTGGATATGGACCGGATGGATTACCTCAATCGCGATAG
>DLXL01000224.1:9875-12137 GCA_003448025.1 Saprospirales bacterium
GGGGTAAGTGAGGGGGTGATCGGCTATGACCGCATTATTAAAATGCTGGCAGTACATGAGGGCGAGTTAGTGGTGGAGGAAAAAGGCATTTACAGCATTGAAAAATTCCTCATTGCCCGACGCCTGATGTATTGGCAGGTTTACCTGCATAAGACTGGAGTGGCAGCAGAGAAAATGTTGATCCATGCCTTGCGAAGAGCGCGGGAGCTTACGCTTTCCGGCGTAAAACTTGAAGTTCCCCGGCACCTGGGCTGGTTTCTTGCCCTTCATTCCGGCGATACCGCTGATCCTGCAGAAATGTTGTCTCATTTTTCCAAGTTAGACGACAACGACCTCACTGCTGCCATCAAATACTGGTCGGAAGCAGAAGATTTCACCCTTTCCAGGTTGTCTAAAGGGTTGCTCGATCGGAAACTATTCCGTTTGGAATGGCACACGGAACCTGTTTCAGAGGCCTATGCCCAGTCTATTCGGGAACGTGTTATCGAAAAATGGGGCAAGGATGCCATGATTGAACATTTGGTATACACAGGTTCAGAGAGTAACCGGGCATATAATGACGCCCGTGAGCAAATCAGGATTCTATTCAAAAACGGGACGGTAAAACCCATTGACCAGTGTTCTGATGTACCCATGACCACCCAATTAGTGACCAAATACTTCATTTGTTACCCAAAAGAATTGGGTATTTGACCAAACTTTCACAATTTGGAGGGCATGTTCCCTGGCCCTTGATCGTATTTTTGCCCCAAAATTGGGCCACACCCTTCCACACGATTTAAAACCGTTACAATGCCATGGCAAATATCCGATGCCTGTTTTTCCTGTTGGCCATCTTTATCCACTCCTTTGTTGCGGCTCAGGATATTCCTCCCGATGCACAACCTGGAAAATGTTATGCAAAATGCATCATGCCCGACCAGTTTGAAACCGTTACGGAACAAGTGACTGTTCGGCCGGCCGGTAAACGAAATTTTGTGACTGCTGCTGAATTTGAAACCATCATGGACTCTTTCGATCTCAAAGAAGGATACCAGCGTGTTATTTATACGTCGGCAGAGTTCGAGAAAATCACAGAAGAAGTTCAGGTAAAAGAACCCGGGAAACGATTCATTGTCACTCAGGCGGTATATGAATCTACCAACGAAATGTTGCCCAACAAACCAGAATCCAAACGTCTGGTAGCAATTCCTGCTGAATACGAAACAGTGCAAAAACAAGTGCAGATCAGGCCGGCTATCACGAAAATGGTAGAAGTACCCCCTGTTTATGAAACGGTGGAAGAGCCGTATGTCATGGAAGAAGGGTATATGCGTTACGAGGTCAGGGAGCCAGTCTTTGAAACCGTAACCGAACGAATTGAGATACGGCCGGCCACTACCAAATGGATTAAAAAACAGGCCGATGCCACCTGCCTGAGTGCAGACCCCGACGATTGCATGGTATGGTGTTTAGTAGAAACGCCAGCCGAATTCAAAACCGTAACCAAAAGGGCAAATCGTGGTTGCGACGGCTCAGGCAAGCCGGATGCCGGATGTATCACGGCCATTGAAGTGCCTGCCAAAATGGGAAAACGCACCGTTAAAAAAATCAAAACCCCGGCCACCATCAAGGAAGAAACCATCCCGGCTGAATATCGTACTTTTTCAATCCGGGTGGTCAAAAAACAGGCCTATGTAAAAGAAGAGATCATCCCGGCCGAAAACATCCCTTCCAAGAAACAAATTTTGAAAACTCCTGCAAGTGTTCGGGAAGAGGAAATTTCCGGAGAAACCGTAACCATTACCAAAGAAGTACTCAAAACACCATCCGGAATTCGTACAGAAAATGTGCCGGCGGAACGGGGGGTTAATCCTGTCAGGGTAGTAAAGAAACCAGCAACGATTCAATCTGATAATATCCTGCCGGAAACTGTAGCCATCACCCGGCGTCAATTGATCAAACCAGGTGGTTTTACCGCCTGGCGTGAAGTATTATGTGGAGAAAAAGTTACCGGTTATACCATCAGGCAAATTCAGGAGGCGCTCAATAAAAAAGGGTACAACATTGGCACACCGGATAATGTGATGGGCGCCAAAACAAAAGCCGCCCTGATCAAATTCCAAAAGGATCATGGATTGCCGGAAGGGCAGTTGGATATGGAAACGCTGAAGGCGTTGGGAGTGAATTGAGGGGTTTATGGGGTTTTATGGGTTTATGGGTTTATGGGGTTTATGTATCGGCGGGTTTAGCCGCCGAGGGTTTATGGGGTTTATGTAGGGG
>DLXL01000591.1:0-543 GCA_003448025.1 Saprospirales bacterium
TTCATCCGCTACATAACAAAATTCCGCGTCCTCTGCGTCATCCGCTTTCCAATTAAAATCCGCTTCATACGCGTCATCCGCTTCATCCTATTTCTAATTAAAATCCTAGTTCCAATCCGCGTTCCAAAAAATCCGCGTTCCATGCACAATACAAATGCAGTCATAGATTTTCGGGGGCACATTCCGGCGCTGGACGGGGTGCGGGGTATTGCTATTCTGACGGTGTTACTGAGTCATTTTTTGACGCGGGAGTATTTTTCCAATGAGCGAACGTTTTACATCGTGCAGAATGGCTGGATGGGGGTGGATTTGTTTTTTGTATTGTCGGGCTTTTTGATCACGGGTATTTTGCTGGATTCGAGGGAAAAGCCCAATTATTGGCAGAAATTCTACAAAAACCGGGCGTTGCGCATCCTTCCCCTGTACTATTTTGTGGTGCTGGTAACCTGGCTGACCATCCTGTATGTGGAAAAAGCGCCGGAGCGACTGCAGGGTTACGATTCTTTTGTGTGGTTTTTCACGTTTACCCCCAACATTGCCATG
>DLXL01000591.1:745-2054 GCA_003448025.1 Saprospirales bacterium
TGGTCGCTGGCGGTGGAGGAGCAGTTTTATTTATTCTGGCCGCTGGTGGTGCGGTACATGCCGAGGCGAGGGCTGGCCATTCTTTGTCTGGTATTGCTGGCTATGGGCACGGGCTTGCGCAACATGACCGACCATGTAGCGGGCAATGAATTTTCGGTTGCGGCTTATACGTTCACTTTTTGCCGCATGGATGGCCTCACTGCCGGGGCCTTTGTGGCTACCGCTTTGCGGTTAGGCTGGATTCAACAATTGCCGTACAAATTCTGGATTGCCCGCATTCTGTTCTGCTGGACCGGCTGGGAAATTTTACAGATATTCATTCACGGTACGGAGCACCGGTTGTACACCCTTTCGCCCATTTTATTTGCCTGTCTGCTCCTGCTGGCCCTCAACCCCAATGTGCGCGGAGCTACCCGGCGTGTGTGCGAAAACGCTTTTTTGCAACATCTGGGCAAGTACAGTTACGGCTTGTACGTGTTTCACCACATGTTTGAATACGCCTGGAAGCGCGGTTTCGGCGATTGGCTGCTGCACAGCGGCTGGCACCCGGTATTGGCCCAGAGCGCGTACATCATCCTGGCCTTTGCCGGCACTTACCTGCTGGCCCGCATCAGTTGGGTGCTGATAGAACGGCCATTCCTCAGGTTGAAATAAGCTACCCTTCCTTTACTGGTATACCCTGCCGAGCGACTCTGCGGAAATCTGCAGGAAACCTCTTCTGTGTAAAATCTGTGCAAAAAAACGTCCTGCACCTGTTCACGATTCAGTCTTTCCCGGCATTCACCACATATCATCCGACACCCGCCCCTGCCTGAGGTGCCCCCTGAACAACCAGAGCCAACCCATTAATGCCAGATATGCCCTTCCGAGTCCCCCCGGAGGGGCTTTTTCGTTGTAAAAAGATGACTGAATCGCTGACTGGCTTTACTCCGCGCTGCTTAAAGATGCATTTTTTTAACCCGGAGAGATAACCCCAAACATGCTCAATCCATCTGGTGGATTAGCACACAGTTCTGACACCGTGGTGAAATGCCAGGTAGCATTTGGGGAATTCCTGCCAAAAAGTGTTATTGTTTTTTGTTCGTACCCCCGACACCTTTGCACTAACAAACACTCGGCTATGCCAAATTTGAGTGTCGCTTACTTTATTATTGTAATACACACCACGTTTCATGATGAACCAGTCATCCCTCACAGGCAAAACCAAGGAAGAGCTTGCACTTTTAATGGAAATAAGTCTCCGCACTTTACAACGTCGTTTGAATAAAGCCGGCTTGAAAATTCCACGTGGACGTATCCCACCGGATGT
>DLXL01000591.1:2153-3381 GCA_003448025.1 Saprospirales bacterium
CGTGGACGTATCCCACCGGATGTTCAAATAATCATCTTTGAGAAGCTTGGCTGGTCTGAGTTGACACGAAATGGCGTGAAATGGCGTGAAAAGTTTGAAAAATATGCTATAATCTTTGTGGCATCAGTGTGAAGCACACTAATCAGGGGTATTGGTGAACTTAGTAATAAACTTTTGAGTTTTCGGGCAGCAAGGTTTTGAGCATGAGATTCAAGATGCCCGACAGGATAATTTCCGATGAACGGAAAACCAGCTCTTGGCGGTTGAATTAAACCACCTCACATTTGCACTCATAAATGAGTCCTTGAAGAATTAGAAGCATTGCACCAAGGTTTTGTGCTGTGAATAAACAAATTCCTCCAGGTCTTTTATAAATCGTTTATGGGGCTGGGGTGGCACGAAATAGCGTAAAAAAAAAAAATTGTGCTACTGTCTTTGTAGTGTCAGTTTAAAACCGACACGGCAAGTCATGGCTAGACGTGTAGCTGAACTTTGGTGTTAAACTTTAGGGTACTCTGAGGGTCATGAAAATTTCTGTTGGGTGCTGTGGCCAGGAAAAAACTGAAACAAATAACCATCAAGTGAAATGCTTGACTATTCTAAATTTTACTTTTTCTTCATGATGAACACTATAAACAGCAAATTTTCAATACCAGCCCAGTGCTACTACATATCAGTTTCCCTATTGATTATGCTTACGCTGTTACAGCCGTCTTCCATTAGGGCAGAGCAAGTAGTGGATAGATCGTATTTTCAACAAAACGACTCAATTCCCAAAAGGAAAATAGGTATTAGATGGAATGTTAGTCCTAAAACAAGTTTTATTTGCACATTTTACAATGCCAATGGCGATATAGCAAATGAGATGAAAGCAAATGAATTTCCTAATCTATCACCATTTAGTGATCTTGATTTTGCCGTAGCAAACAATTCTCTGGATGTGCTGATCAAAGATGAGATAGATGGCGTTCAAAAATATGATCTTAGGAGGGTGACTTTCAAAGATAAAAAACAAGCATTTAAGAAAAGCAATATTATTGGTATTTCTGATAGTATTTTGACTGGAATCAACAAAATCATTCGATATCGTAATGAATTCCATTTTCAAAAGGGAGACCAATTTCTAATCGTCACAAGTACAGCAAAGATTCTTGATCATGAACTTAGAGGGGATACCTCATGGGACCAAACCCATGTTTCGATATATAATTAGTCAGTCCTTAAAAAC
>DLXL01000591.1:3506-3723 GCA_003448025.1 Saprospirales bacterium
TAATTACAGTGGAAGTATTGTTCAGCAATTCAATGTAAACTATAATGTAAGTACCGCTGTTTTAAGCTCTGATAACCGATTTTTATTATTGATTTACAAATATGAATTTTATGATTTTAGCTCATATGATATTCCTTTTCAAATATTTGAATTGGAATCAAATAAAGTTTCAACCATAAACTTAAAAATAATTGATGCAGTTCATGCTTGATTTTTT
>DLXL01000258.1 GCA_003448025.1 Saprospirales bacterium
AAATTCACTTTGCAAAAGTCGAGTTAGAGTCACCCCGACAGTAAACCCCGAACAAACCATCGTCTTTTACCATTGAGTGTGTCTGAAAAACATTGCCGGAGATGAAAATAGCAGATTTTGGGTCCTGGCTGAGCGCCCTTTTTTGGGGAATAATGGGGCTTATTGCCCGAAAAAGACGCGAAAGGCAGGTTTCAAAAGATGCATTTTCAGCCCGGTGAATGTTTTTCAGACACACTCTAGACTTACTGACTATGAGATCGCCTACCAATACTGACATTGCGGCCATAATGGATGAAATTGCCCGCCTGCTGGAGATCCAGCATGCCAATCCGTTCAGGGTAAAAGCCTACCGGACTGCCGCTGCTCATATTCGCAACATTGAGGTGCCGCTCTCGTCGGTGGTTCATTCGGGCGATGGAGAGGAATTGCAGAGCCATCCCACCATTGGAGAAAGCCTGGCAGCGCTGGTGGAGGAAATTGTGGTAACCGGTAAATCGCGGTTGCTACAGCGCCTCAAGGGTCAGGTAACCCCTGAAGAAGTATTCGAACAGGTGCCCGGCATAGGCAAATCGCTGGCCAACAGGATCTCTGAGGCATTGGACATCAAAACCCTGGAAGACCTGGAACTGGCTGCGCACGACGGCACCCTGGCCACCATTCCAGGCTTTGGCAAACGCAGACTGGAAGCCGTTCGCACCGTTTTGGCCGGCCTTTTAAGCAGCTCGGCACAAAGAAGGATCCGGCAGATCGGGCAGGAAAAAGAAAAGTCGAAACAGCATCTGCCACCGGTGAGTCAGCTGCTGAAGGTAGATGAAAGTTACCGGAAAAAAGCAGCAGCCGGAAAGTTGAAAACGATTACGCCGAGGCGTTTTAATCCCGGAAAAAAAGCCTGGCTGCCTGTCTTGCACACGGAAGACGACAATCACTGGTCCTACACCGCCCTTTTTTCGAATACTGCGCGGGCACATTTACTGGGCAAAACGCACGACTGGGTGGTCATTTTTTTCGAAAAGAACGGCCATGAAGGGCAATGCACCGTGGTAACGGAAACACATGGGCCACTGGAAGGCAAGCGGGTAGTGCGGGGCCGGGAGGCAGAGTGTATGGCATTGGTGGTGTAGGGAATAGTCACGTTACTGGACATTTTGGTTTCAGACCTATAAGGTTTTTTGGGAAACCTTATAGGTCTGAACCCCAAATGTCTAGTAGTGTAGGAAATAGCTTCAGAGTACCTCTTCCCGGCTCACCAGTTTGCCTTCTTTCTTCCCAAGATCGCGGCCCCATTGAGCAATGGCCTCTACCACCGGTATCCCCGTACGACCAAAATCCGTCAATTCATATTCCACCCGGGGAGGCACTTCGGCGTACACCGAGCGTTTTACGATCCCGTCTTCTTCCAGGGATTTCAATTGCAGACTCAGCATTTTCTCCGTGATATCCGGAATCTGTTTTTTCAGTTCCGAGAAGCGTTTTTTGTCGTTCCGCAGATACCAAAGCACGATGGTTTTCCATTTGCCCCCTATGTAGTGCATGGTCAGGTCCAGCGCGCAATGGAAGAGTTCTCCCCGAATCAGAATCGATTTTTCTTCGCCGTTGATAATCATTTTAAAAAATTTTTTTGGTCAAAACCAATGATAATCAATGTGTTTGTCAACATTGACATCAGCTATCCTTTTTGACAGCCTATTGCTTTTTGATGGTGGGTAACCATACTTTTGCATCGGCTATAAAAAATATAGTAGCCCACAAAATTACAGTTAATTGCATTAAAACAGTAAAAAAATGAACATTGGAATTCTTGGCACCGGTTCAGTAGGTCAGGCCCTTGCAGGTCGCCTGGCTGGTTTGGGACATGAAGTAGTCATTGGCACGCGCGATGTGGCCGCATCGCTTGCCCGTACGGAGCCAGATGGCTGGGGCAATCCTGCTATTGGAGGCTGGGCTAAAAACAATCCCTCTGTGCGGTTGGTCACCTTTGCAGAGGCGGCAGCTTTTTCGGACGGCATCATTATTCACGCCATGAACGGTTATGCGGCCATCGACAGCCTGAAAATGGCCGGGGAAGCCAACCTGAACGGTAAAATCCTGATAGACATCACCAATCCGCTCGACTTCTCCAAAGGTTTTCCTCCGAGCCTGTTTGTGAGCAATACCGATTCGCTGGGCGAGCAAATTCAGGCAGCGTTCCCTGCTGTGAAGGTGGTGAAATCACTTAATACGATGAGCAATCCGGTGATGATCAACCCAAAGGCTATTCCAGGCGATCACAGTGTTTTCATGAGCGGCAACGATGCCGATGCGAAAGCAACCGTGGCAGGGCTGTTGAAAAGTTTTGGATGGGAAGACCGCAACATCATTGACCTGGGCGACATCTCCACGGCACGCGGCACCGAGCAGATTCTCCCCATTTGGGTGCGCCTGTATGGGAAATTGCAGACGCCGATGTTTAATTTT
Organism: Saprospirales bacterium; assembly: GCA_003448025.1. Classification (GTDB taxonomy): domain Bacteria; phylum Bacteroidota; class Bacteroidia; order Chitinophagales; family Saprospiraceae; genus M3007. The sequence continues at coordinate 2,455 of DLXL01000258.1, forward strand.
TATGTGAACGTGGCGAAGTGAGTGGGGGGGGGAAGGAGACTGTTCCAAGTTTATAAATAAATGGGTGAAATAGCCTCACCCCACCAACCGCTCATAATCCTCCATCGTATCAATGTCCACCTCTCCCCCGGGAAAGTATACGGTGACCACATCGTCCGGGTGGGCCTGGAGGATCTGTTTGGCGCCGGCGTCTTTTTCCAGGTTGAGCAGTTGGCCAAAATATTTCCGGGTGAGCAGCACCGGCGTACCCATGGCGCCGGCGTAGGCTGAGGCAACTATTTCTCTGCCACTTTCACGTTGCTTATGAAACAATTGTTGAAATAAGGCTGCGGCGACAAAGGGCTGATCACACACTGAAAGGATCACTTGTGTCACCTCCGGATAATCCTCCACGATTTTCCGTACGCCGGCCGCGATCCCCGTGCCTTTCCCCTGCTCCCATTGTGTATTGAATACGATCTCTACCGAACCGGAATCTATAGACCCCGCAATCTCCTCTGCCCTGGCGCCGGTAACCCCCACCACGGGTGATGCTCCTGCCCGAAGGGCCTCGTCGAAGGTATGCTGCCGCAAGGAATTATACCCGAACAG
>DLXL01000477.1:0-1969 GCA_003448025.1 Saprospirales bacterium
CTTTTCATTTTTTCAATTTTTTTAGTATGCAATCTGGAACTATCAAGTTCTTCAACGAAACCAAAGGTTTCGGTTTCGTAGTTGAATCAAACACAGGCGAGGAGATTTTCGTCCACGTCAGCGGTTTGGTTGACAAAGTTCGTGAAGGTGACCATGTCACTTTTGAAACACAACAAGGCAAAAAAGGCTTGAACGCTGTCAATGTAAAACTCGCATAAGCGATTCAAGCATCTTGACGATACGATTCAAAGACTCCGACGGGCAACCGCCGGAGTTTTTTTGTGCCCTGCCGGAACCCTGATGAACAGGAATTTCCCCAATGATTCTTCAACGTTCTACTTTTGTACCATGTGACAAAACAAGTATACAACATACACCTTCCAGACTGCTTTTTCAACCATCATGGAAATCCTCGATAAAGAATCGCCCAACAATGGGAATAGCGGCAGAACCCTCCATACCATCGCCGCTTTTGCGTGTATTGGTAGCTGTATAAGCGCTATAACAAGCCTTTTTGGCACCTGGTTGAGTTATACCGCCATGCAAACGGCAGGTGCGCCTGATGCTGTTCAATTAGCTGATGGTATGCTGATTTCATTCCTGGGCCAGGTGGCAATTATAATCACACTTACCATTGGTTTCGTCATTCAACTCATTACCTTAAGGAAATATGATAATAGCCCATTTTGGATTTGGCGGGTCATGTTGGTTGCAACTTTATTGGCTTTGCTGGCCAGTATTTACCCACTAAACCCAATTAGTTTATTCTTAGGTGTAGCTGTCATGATCCACCTCCTGTCAAAAAAGGAATTTTATCAGCAACCAACTTAAGGGAAATAACATGCCCAACAAAAGCAACGAAGGCATCAACAAGAGCGTGTTTATCAATGGAGAACCCGGGATAATTAAAAAAACCGTATTAACTTTGACTTCAATCCACTCATTACGATTTAGTCACCATTTTTAAGATGGTTTCGAAAAGACAGGCCAATGAAAAAGACCACATCAGTACTGTTTTTGGCAACCGTTTTTCTATTGAATGGTTGCGCTCCCTTGCCGGTATATTTTAGCCCGGATGCCAGGACACGTGCAAACAGCCACAAGGTGATTGCCATTGTTCCACCAGAAGTAGTTTTTACACTCCTGAATAAAGTGGAGTCTGATTCATTAAAGGAATTACAAAAAAAGGAGTCAGAACATTTGCAAAAAATGACGCTTGTTTGGCTGAAGCTTTGGAAAAATGAGGGACACATGTCTGTAGGCCTGCAAGATGCTGAAACTACCAATACGCGATTGAAAACGGCGGGCTATTTTGATGGTCGCCCAATGTCGCCGTATGACATTTGTGATTCGTTGGGTGTTGATGCGGTCATTATTTCGAATTATTCATTAAGAAGTACCACCTTAAAAGAGGGTGAGATGATATTAGTTCAATTATTGAGAGCAGAGGCTTTTATACCGGCGAATAATGCAATAGCAACCATTGAGCTCCACGATAAGGAAACAAAAAAAATCATCTGGAACTATCACTATCATTCCTCAGGCCTCGTATCTACTTCAACTACGGAATTGATAGATAATATGCTGAGGGTGGCAACTAAAAATATGCCTTATTACCGATGAAGCCCCCTTTTTAAGAGCGTGTTTAAAATTCCATTGCATGACTTATCTGCAGATGCCACTTTGGTGAACTGCATAGGTGTTAAGTGCGCGATATTTTCCCAAAAAAACTCCCACATTCCCACCACATGTTACCACTTTTGCGCAAACAAGATTTTTGCGCATGCGTTTTTCTACTTTTCTTCCGATTACCCTCCTCCTGGCGTCGGTTTTCAGGCTTCCAGCTCAGGAGGTGTTACCACTAAAGGATCTGTCTGAGTGGAACCAAAACAGTGGCACCAACTGGCAGGTAGCCGGTGATGTTCAAGCCTCTCTCACCAAGGACGATCAAATGACCGCCACCAAAGGA
>DLXL01000477.1:2137-2355 GCA_003448025.1 Saprospirales bacterium
AAAAAAAGCAGAGCTAATCTGCTCTCTACCCGCGAATATGGAGATGTAGATGTGTCTTTTGACTTCATGATGGCCCGGCACTCCAATTCCGGGTTTTACCTTCAGGGGCGGTATGAAGTACAACTGCTCGACAGTTGGGGCGTTCAGCATCCGGGCTTCGGGGATTGCGGAGGCATCTATGCGCGCAGGCGCTGGAATCCCAAAGAAGAACTCTTCGA
>DLXL01000477.1:2559-3977 GCA_003448025.1 Saprospirales bacterium
AACGCCTGCCTGGCGCCCGGTATTTGGCAACACCTGGACATAGCGTTTCAGGCGCCGCGTTTTGATGCCTCCGGCAAAAAAATAGCCAACGCACGCCTGTTGAAAGTAGTGCTGAACGGTATGGTAATCCACGAGAACCTGGAACTCACCGGCCCTACCGGCGGACCCATTTCTGAACAGGAGGCCGCTACAGGACCTTTCATGATTCAGGGCGATCACGGGCCGGTGGCCTTCCGCCGTTTCCAGATTACGGATCGCCGAGGCACATCCATAATGGTAAATAAACCATTTTCCTACCGCGTCATTAACGGAGCCTTTCGAAGCCCGGAGGGATTTGCCGGAAAAAAAGCTGATCTCGAAGGCAACACCGACCAACTCAGCTGGGAAATGGCCAAACGCGACAATGATTTTGCCATTGTATTTACCGGAGAAATCAAGGTAACGGAACCCGGCCAACACCGCATTACCTTACACAACAGCGGACGCTCTTCCATTCTGATGAACGGCAAAGAAGTACTGGCCGACGATTGGTCGTCCTGGAACCGTCCACGTACCCTGACCCTTGATCTGCCCGCCGGAACCAACAGCCTTACGCTTACCGTGTATAAAATGGATAGCTGGCTTCAGCCCTATCTGGCCTTATGGATTGAAGGCCCCAAAGCACGTGCGGTTGCGTTGCACAGCAAAAGCGCCACACTGGCAGTTACCCCACCCGATCCTATTTTCTTGAATGCTCCGGAACCCAAGGTTTTCCGTTCGTTCATGGATATCAGCTCCTACGCCTCAGTCAAAAAACGCGTGGTACACGGAGTGCAGGTTGGCGATCCGGGTCGCGTACACTACACCTATGATCTGGACAATGGTTCAGTGCCCCAAATATGGAAAGGAGATTTCCTCGATGTGTCGCCCATGTGGGACGATCGCGGCGACGGCTCTTCGCGCCCGCGCGGGGCAGTACTGGCCCTGAGCGATGCATCAGCCATTGTACCGGAATCCGATATCTGGAATGTAAAAGCGTCTGGTGATGCCCCTGCGGAAGGTTTCCACCCGATGGGATACGACCTGGATGAAAAAGGACTGCCAACATTCCGCTATTCCCTGAATGGAATGGAAGTGGAAGATCGCCTGCGCGTAATGGATGGCAAATACCTGCACAGAACGCTGGATTGCCGCAATGCTCCGGCAGGGTATGTTTTCCGGATTGCACTGGCAACCAATATTCAGCAGGTGGATAAAAACACCTGGGAGATTAATGGCAAGCAATACTTCATTCAGGTGCCTGCAGGCGTAAAACCTGTTTTAAAGCAATCGAAAGGTATGGCTGTGCTGTATGTCCCACTGGGTACCAGGGTGGAATATGATATCATGTGGTAGATGATTGGGTTGTCTTGTTTTTAGTGACGGGGTGACTACAGTCG
>DLXL01000477.1:4125-12696 GCA_003448025.1 Saprospirales bacterium
ATAAAAACAAGACAACCCAATCATTTACAGCCACCGCTTAGTGCCAATTTTTAACTCAATTGCATTCAAAGACATGAAAAATATTCGCTTGACATTACTGGCCATTTGCGGCTTTCTTTCAACTTCTGTCCTTTGGGCTCAAGACAGTTTATCTGCCCTGCCTAAGGAAGACGATTATTATCGCATCATTAAAATCCCGGTACCGGAAGGTGTGATACTGGAAGTGGGTGGTTTATGCAGTCTGCCTAACGGCCATATAGCCGCAAGCACGCGCCGCGGAGATGTATGGATTATTGAAAATCCCACTTCCAGTACGCCAAATTACCGGCGTTTTGCAACCGGCTTACACGAAATACTGGGATTGGTATACAAAGACGGGAGTCTCTATTGTGCACAGCGCGGTGAACTCACCAAACTCTCCGATCGCAATGGCGATGGTGTTGCAGACCGCTACGAAACGGTATATGCCTGGCCACTTTCCGGCCACTACCATGAATATACTTTTGGACCAAAAGTGCTGCCAGATGGTTCTTTTCTGGTGACGGGCAATGTAAGTTTTGGTGCAAGCGACTGGTGGTCCGGCAAATCGGTGGTACCCTGGCGTGGCTGGACCATGCGCATCACGCCCGACGGCAAGATGGAACCATGGGCGGCCGGTTTCCGTTCGCCCTGCGGCATAGGGATGATAAACGGAGAATTTTTCTACGGCGACAATCAGGGCGACTGGATGGGTTCCGGTTTTGTGACGCATGTGGAAAAGGGCGATTTTGTGGGCCACCCTGCTTCATTGGCATGGGCAGATCGTCCGGAGTCGCCCGTAAACATGCGCAAAGAGTTCGTTTTTCAGCAGGTTGATCCCAAAGACGACCCTAAGAAAAAACCGGAATATATTGCGGAGGAACCCATGACCACCCTCTATGAGATGGAATTCAACACCTATCCGGACAAACAAATCAAGAGCCCGTCAGTATGGCTTCCGCACGGCATTTTGGGTGTATCAACTTCTGAGATTATTTCGGATGAAACGAATGGCGCTTTCGGGCCGTTTGCAGGGCAACTGCTGGTTGGAGATCAGGGCATGTCGAAAATAGCCCGGGTTTTCCTGGAAAAGGTTAAAGGCGAATACCAGGGTGCTGCTTTTGATTTCCGCAATGGGTTCCGTTCCGGTGTGCTGCGTATGTGTTGGGGCAGTGATCAAACCATGTACATTGGCGGCACCAACCGCGGTTGGGGTAGTACGGGTAAGGAGCCTTTTGGTTTGGAACGACTGGTGTGGACTGGCCAGACGCCTTTTGAAATGAAGGCCATGCGCGCCATGCCTGATGGCTTTGAAATTGAATTCACACAGCCTGTGGATGTTGCCACCGCCGAAAACGTGGACAACTATATTGCCCGCAGTTTCACTTACCGATACTATCCTGTGTACGGAAGCCCGATGGTGAACTATAAAGAAAATCCGGTTTTGGGTGCTAAAGCCAGCGCCGATGGGTTGCGTGTGCGCCTGGTAGTGGACAGTCTGCGGTTGGGCTATGTGCATGCCATCCAGCCAGAGGGTGTACGTTCCGCTCAGAACAAATTACCGCTATTGCACGGAACAGGCTATTACACCCTTAAGCAACTACCTGACGGCCCGAAAGCTAATTTCCAGCTGGCACAGCGCAAGCCCAAAAAAGCTGAGCCTATAGAAGATCTCGGCACTAAGGTGAATACGCCTGATAACCAGATGAAAGAGGCCCGGCCGGGCACGCCAGAAGCACCCAAGGCAGCGACGCAACCTGCAACACCTGCGAAACCCAAGGTTCTGACAGATGCAGAGGCCATGACATTACTCACCAAACATACCTGCACAGCCTGCCATAAAAAGAATGAACGCTCCGTGGGGCCTGCTTACACTGAGGTTGCCAAACGAAAGTACAGCACCAGTCAAATCATTGCGTTGGTACATAATCCCAAGCCTGAAAACTGGCCGGATTACACGCCCATGGCTCCTATGCCGCAGGTACCGAAAAAGGATCTGGAGAAAATTGCCGTGTGGATTAATTCTTTACGGAAATAAGTCTCACCCTATTGCCTCCTGAACTTCCGGCCAGCGGCGGCGTGCCACCTCCAGCACATCGCCGTTGGTCAGGCTTAATCGTTGTTCAGGTAACAGCTTTTTGATATGAAGCAAATTGACCAGGTGCGACTTATGGATCCGAAGAAACATCTTGGCGGGAAGTGACTCTTCCAAATCCTTCAGTGTTTTGGAAACAGTAATGGGTTTACTGTTTTGGATAACGATTTTAGCATAATTGGATAAGGCTTCAATGCGCAGTAATTCTGCCAGCGGAATAAAATGGGTGCCTTCCGTGGTGGCAACCGCCAACCGTTGTTGCTGGATGTTTTCGCCAGTACTCATGTTGTGCAAAAAATTCTGGATAACACCTTCATTGCGCTGCTTTTCATTTCTTTTTTTGAAAAACTGATGTAACGTGGCCTCCAATTCTGCCGGCGAAACGGGTTTTAGCAAATAATCCAGTGCGCTTAACCGCAAAGCACTAATAGCATACTTATCGAAAGAGGTAATAAATACGACCTCAAAATCAGGATGCTCCACACGTTTCAACATATCCAGACCATTTAATACAGGCATTTCCACATCGGTAAATACCAATTCAGGTTTGAGTTGTTGAATAGCCTCCAGGCCCTCCAGGCCATTTGAGCAAATGGCTGCTATATGGCACTGTGGATGTTGATCCTGTATGAGCATCCGAAGTTGAGTTGCTGCAAATGGATCATCTTCTACAATAATTGCTTTCACCGGACTGATTTTCATTGGCTGTATATTTTAACGACCCGGCTCAGGGCTTTCCGCAAAATGTTCAGTTGAGTCCAAAAATTTTCGTCAGCAGATGGATTATGCTCCAACTCATGGATTAATTGGGATTCCTGGACTAACTCCATCACCACCAATTGAGGTTTCAGTTTGTGTAAAAGTTTGCGAACGCTTTCAACATCGCCAGCTTTTTCGAATTCAGGCAGATCTTCCATATATCGCGACCATTCTGTGCAGATCAGACTTATCAATTCTTGAGCATTTTGCTCACTTCCGGAATACTGCACCAACAATTTGGGCAGTTGTTTTTGGCTGGCTCCTGACGTCAGATGATTCGGCAAATATCGGAGTAAAATAGCTGCCATTTCAGAAGGTGAAACCGGTTTTAACAGCATTCCCTGCATCCCGACCGCAATACACCTTGCTTCATCTGCGCGTATGGCGCTTGCCGTGAGTGCAAGAACAGGTCCTTCAAAGGGAATTGCCCGCAACTTTCGGGCAGTTTCATAACCATCCATACCCGGCATTTGTAAATCGGTAAAGACCAGATCGAAAGTTTGCGCCTGTGCCTTTTTCAGAGCCTCTTCGCCGGACGATACTATGCAAAGTTCAATTTCCGGACAAATTGCTGCAATGGTTTGCCGCACTACAGTTTGGTTGATTAAGTTATCCTCAACCAATAATATATGTGGAATTTTCAGGCATAGCAATTCCGTAATAACTGTTTTTTGTGCATTGACAGGGGGGCCATTCGGTGTGCCTTTTTTTAGTGGGATGGTAAAGAAAAATTGGCTGCCTTGACCCGGTTTACTCAACATTTGGAGCGTCCCGCCCATTTGAGCCACGAGTCCCCGAGCAATACTTAATCCCAACCCGGTACCTCCATGCATGGTTGCCCCACCGGAATCTGCTTGCGTAAATTCTTCAAAAATAGATTGTTGTTGGCCGGTTGGGATGCCGATTCCCGTATCGGCAACAGAAAAAGTTACCTTAACCTCTGGAGTATCAGGCGCAACGGATTCTTCCTGTTTTACAGATACAGTGACGATGCCTTGCTGTGTAAATTTTATGGCATTAGACACCAGATTATTGAGAACCTGGCCCAGCCTGACTGGATCAGCTTCCACATACTCTGGCACTTCGGGATCAAGATCCAGCACTAATGAAAGACCTTTTTCCTGTGCAAGGCCCTCAAAAGTGCCTGTAATGAGTCGAAGTTGCGAGGGAAGATGAAGTTCTTTTGGCCGAAGTTCCATTTTATTAGCCTCGATCTTGGCCAGATCCAGCACATCATTCAAGATCGTCATCAGGTTTTCACTGGATTGCCGTATAATGGAAATATTATGTGCTGTAGTAGGGTTGTGTTCTTGTGCATCCAATAATTGGCTCAGGCCAACAATCGCATTCATAGGTGTGCGGATTTCATGACTCATGGCGGCCAGAAACCTTTCTTTTACCGCTTCAGACTTTTCGGCTCGTTCCCTTAATCTTTCTGCCTCCTCCTTTTGTGCCAAAATTTCCAGATTTTTGGCCTCCAGTGCAGCATTGGTTTTGCGGCGTTGTCTGGCCCGGTACCAAAGCGCCACCCCAATCAGCAAAGCAAGGCCCAATCCGGCCAATGCAAGCCAGAATCTGGCTTGCAACCGGGCGTTCTCCAGGGTTTTAATTTGCAGATCTTTTTCCTTTCGCTCCGTTTCGTACTCGGTTTTCAATCGCTGCAAATCGCGCACACGCTCTTCCGATGCAGAGGTATCACGTAATTGTTGAAAGGACAACATGGTCTGATAAGCCTTATCATATGCTCCTGTGGCTGCATAAGCGGCATGGAGTGCCGGCAGCGTTTCTACCAGAATATCTGCCAGTGCAAGCTCCGTACTAATGGCTTTGGCTTTTTCCAAAGAGGGAATGGCCTTAAGGGTGTCCCCATTTAACAGGTGTGTGGAACCAATGGTAAAGTGCAGGTAAGCTATTTCAATTTGCTCATTCAACTGAACCAGCAAACGCATAGACTCATTCAGTTTCTGAAATGCTTCCGGGAAACGTCCCAGCTTGCTGAGTGAGATTCCCCAGTTTTCATAAATCAGCGCTTCGCCCAGGACATCTTTGGACTGACGGGCAAAAGGAAGGGTTTGTTTGTAATAGGCAATGGCTGTTTCATGTTGTTCCATGCCACTATAAGCATTGCCGAGCGTAAGCAAACAATCGCTTATCTGGGTAGAATCATCCAGGCGTCTGAAGGTTTCCAGGGCACGGTTGATATGCGGAATGGATTTATCATACTCTTTCTGGGAATTGTAAAAGGATCCAATACTTCGATTGATAAAACCAATCCTGCCCAGATCTTTACTGGCTTCCGCAGCCTGTAATCCTACCATGAAATAACGAAGGGCTCCCAAATTATCTCCCTGCTTGAGGCATACCCAACCCTGATTGTTACAAACCGGCGACAGATCAAAATAATCTTCCGTGGCGCGCATGTATTGAATAGCCGAATCAAGCAACACCCGCGCTCTGCTATAGTTTCCACCTGAAAAAAACGCCCAACCTACACCGTTCTGGCATTGGGCCAATAACCATGGATTACCTGAGCCGGCAGCTACTTTTAAAGCTTCTTCTCCATAAGCAACACTTCTGGAAGGATCAGTATGCGCCAAATTGAAAGCCAGGTATTGCAATGCCATGGCACGGGCGCTGTCGGTGGTTGCTTTCCGAAGATTTTCCTCATACACCGGCACCAGATCAGGACTTTGAGCCTCAGCAAACAAAGCAGGCACAATGGCCAATGCCACTAACAATAAACGGATCACAAGTTTTAACAAGCGCTGGAATTTTCAACAAAGATACTTTTTACCGTTGACTCATTCATTGTTGCCGCAGACTCAGTGAAACGACTTGGGGCAGAAGCTGCCCATACTTTTGACTCATCAATGGTTTCAAGCAGAAATCATGTCCACGCTAAAACCTATTTACCAACTCAATCACCTAGTTTTATGAAAAAGATCATTTTGTCATCCCGCGCATTTTTTGCCTTACTCTCAGCCCTGCTTTTGTTGGGCGTCTCCGGGCTGTCGGCACAAACGGAGGAAATCCACCACGGCTGCGTACATCATGAAAACACCTCCAAATTAGATATTCACACCCCTCCCACATGGGGAGCAATTGAATCGCCTGTATCGGCAGACGCTGCTCCAACGGTAGAGGTAGTATTTGATCAGCAGGAAGGAGGTGCTTTATTGTATGAGACCGTTGCTGCCTGGACGGGCAGCCAGGCAGGCAAGGCACAGGTTTACTTACGCATCTGGGTAAAAAACAAACAAAATAACAACATCAATTGGAACAAGGCCGTATTTGAATACACCCAAAATGGCGTTTTCAAAACGAAAACCTTCAATTTTACCCTGGATCCAATTACCCCTAATAACTGGCGCGCCTGGCAAAACAGCCGTGAATACCATGAAGTTGGCGATGTCTTGTACCTGGATGCGCCAATACCAGCCAATTTAACGGTAAAACTATACTTCGCTGGCTATGCTGATCCGGTGACGTTTATAAAACCATTGGCGCCATATACCAAGACCTTCGACATGCCTTTCCGCGCCTTTGATCTTGCGCCAAACGAGGTTTGGCAGGGTGGCAGCACCCACGGCGGAGGAAGCCAGGTATTTGCTTATGATTTATCTGTTCAGGGCCTGGTAAATGGTACCTGGAGTTACAATCTGCCCAATACAGACGGCACTGAAAACGCTCACTCCCGTGTGTGGGGAAAACCGGTTTATGCCATGGCCGACGGTGTAGTCAAAGAGTTTGTCAATAATTGTCCAAACAACCCCAAACCAGGTCAGGAAGCCAATTGGGCTCCTTATCCAAATGGAGGAGGCGGCAATCACTTTTATATCCAACATGGTGAAAACATTGCGCTTTATGCCCACTTGCAGAAGGGGTCGCTTAATGCAAATTTGATGCAGGTAGGTAAAGTGGTGAAAGCAGGTGATTTTCTCGGATTAGCCGGCAACTCAGGCAGTAGCAGTGGCCCACACCTGCACATACATGTGCGCAAGGAAACGTCCATCGAAAGTGGTCCCTTCCGTCCTTTGCTTTTCAATAATGGTTATGCCATATCTAAATCCAGTTTCACCAGTCTGAGTTCCAGTGCCGACTGGACTAAAATGACAGCACATGGTTTACCGGGCTATGCTGGTACCCGTGCCTTCATCTGGCCAAGTAATGCCAAACCATTTTACGGCACCAATGTGTACAACGGCGTTTTCCGTGCAGGAACAGATGCTCATGCTATGTGGGCCGGCGCAAATCAGGCTGCCCTGCAACAAAAAGATACCGACTACAAAAACAATGGTATGCGAATGACGGATTTGAGTGTCACCAAAGTTGGCTCAACATTAGAGTATTCCGCTGTTTGGCGCGCAGGTTCTGGTGTTTCAAAAGTGCAATATGGAACAACATGGGCCACGTTCACTGCCGAATGGAACACGCTTTCCGGTCAGGGTTACCGTTTGCTGGATCTGGAGGTATTTACGGATGCCAATGGTAATTTGAGATATGCCGGTGTATATGGTGCCGGCAACTGGGGCCATCATCTGGTGGCCGGAATGACGCAGGCAGCCTTCAATACCAAATGGGCTGAATTAGGCGGTCAGGGGTTTCGTCTGGTTGATGTAGAAGTGTACAAATCCGGAAACAACACCCTTTATGCCGGAGTATTCAAATCCGGGGCAGGTGGTTACGCTTTATGGCATGCCGGTAACTGGGCCAATTTCACCAGCAAATGGGATGAGCTGAGCAAACAAGGATACCGCCTGGTAGACCTGGATACCGACGGAACCGGCAACAACACCATCTATACCGGTACTTTTATGGCTGGCAACGACAATTATGCCTTATATGAAAACAACTGGAATGCCTTCCAGTCTTACTGGAGCCACGTTTCTGCAAGAGGACTGCGATTGGTAGACTTCAATGTTCGGGCAGCTAGTGGAGCCGGGTTTAACGATGGCGGTGCTGAATTTGAAGATGAAAACCGGGAAGATGTAACCGAGATGGTATTGCTGGATACTGAAGTTTCCGATCGTAATTCAGAGCAGGCTACTGATGTTCAGCTTAACATTTATCCCAATCCGGCAACGGATGTGGTGATCATGGAATCAGCGTCTGACTTGTTATCCTGGTCACTGCACAGCGCCAATGGTGCTATGATTCAACGAATCACAGAGCCGGAATCCACCAGAAAAACGAGCATTCAGGTCAACCATTTGCCTTCAGGTGTTTATTATCTGATGGTGCAAACGGCTGATGGAATTGAAAAACACAAAGTGGAAGTGTTGAAATAAACACCCCAGAACCCGATTACCTGATGATGGCCCATGTTGGAAACAGCATGGGCTTTTTCATATCTCCTTTTCCAGCGCCTCCACTACCTGCCGGGTCAGCTGCCAGGTGCTTTCCATTTCCTCCGCAGGTGCGTGGCCACCATAAATGGCTTGTTCACAAAGCTGCCATACACCCATAAGGGCCTGTATGCGTATAGGCGTTGCGCCGCGAAGTTGCAGCGCCTTGCTGACATCGGTTTCATTCATTTGGGCAGGCTGCAGGTTCAATTTGCCAGACAGCCAATCCTGAAGGGAATGGAATAACGCATCATAAAAGCGCACCGGTTCGGCCGTGTTAAGTAAATGATAGGCGGTATCACGAAACGTACCGGCGGGTTTAGCCGCCGAGGTTTGAAGGGTTTGAGGGGTTTG
>DLXL01000479.1:0-2293 GCA_003448025.1 Saprospirales bacterium
GAATGTCAAATTCAATATTCATATCATCATTGATACCACAGGAGTGGAGTATCAGCTGTACCCCAGCAAATTCAACTTTCATGAAGGGACATTTGATGTTAAAATTGTAGATGAGTAGATCATTTAGAAATCGTGGTGGATGATTGAGTTTCCACACAATAGAGTGCCGTTTCAAGTATAAAACTGACACCGGTTGAGTTTTTTACCATCGGAATCCACTACAGAGTGGGTTCCGATGGCTTTTGGTGCGCCCCACCCCGCGCCCCACTTGGACATTCTGTGGTTTGACATTGATATTCCTTAATTCTGCCGGTCAAATACCGCGGCATCAATGCCTTTGTTTGTGAGATCATCAGCTACGCGGGTAGCTGATGATTTGTCGTTGGAACGAAACACTACTACCGCGGCTTTGCCATCTTTGGTTTTAGAAATCTCGGCATTTGGGTAGCCTGCTTTGATCACCTGTTCCAGACGTTTGCGGGCGCCATCCATCACACTAAAGGTACCCGCCCGAACGGCCCATCTGCCAGATCCCGGGCCATTTACAGCTGGTGGTTTGGTGGTGGCGGTGGTATTAGGTTTTGGTGCAACAGTGGCAGTTGGAGTACTTTTGGTAGAGGTGTTCGTTGCCGGTGCAGAAACGGGCTTTTGATCCTTGCTTGAAGGCGCGGTGTTTGGAGTAGCGCTCGGTGGTGGTGCTGTTGCTCCTGGTTTTTGTGCCGTGGAGCCTGGCTTGCTGGCAGAAACCGGGATGGAATCAGCTCCAGAATGGGAACTCCCTGAATCTGTTGCATCATCAGAAGCATATCCCATATCCCGCAGGGTTTCTTCCAGTTCAGCCGCTTCAAGGGCAGCCTGTTCTTTTTTTTCTTTTTGTTTTTGACAGGCGTAATACCCGGCAGCAATGATAAAGGTGCCTAGCAGGGCATACAGGACGTACGTCAAAAGGTTGTTATTCCTCATGTTGTTCTTGTTTTGTGTTTAAGAGAACAATGGCTGATTTGCAAGGGCTAAGGTAAATGATTCCCATCGAGATTTTGATGAATTCCATTTTCCGGTAACAACGTACAACTATTACTGCTATATCCTGTTTGGAGGACGTAATTTTGCGCCGCGCTAACCTAATCATCAGCCATCCTTATAAACATGGATTTTTTCTCCGTTACCATAAAGCAAAAAATAGCCGAAACGTCTGATACCGCCACCCTGGTACTGGATATTCCGGCCGAACTCCGGGATCTTTTCACCTATAAACAAGGCCAATACCTGACGGTTAAAGCTGAGTTGGACGGACATGAATTGCGCCGTTCTTATTCCATGTCGTCCAGTCCATTAGATCAGGATTTGGCTATCACGGTTAAAAAAGTTTCTGGAGGTAAGGTGTCCACCTGGTTACATGATCAACTTCAGACTGGCGACACCCTCGAAGTGGCTCCGCCGGCCGGCCGTTTTTATCATGAGTTACACCCGGAAAAACGGCGTACCTACTACATGTTTGCCGCAGGCAGCGGTATTACTCCCATCATGTCGATTATTAAAACCACGCTGGAATCTGAGCCCATGAGCGCTATTTTCCTGCTGTATGGTAGCCGCAACGAAGAAAACATCATTTTCAGAGATGCGCTCGATCGCCTTTCAGAACGTTATGTCGGCCAATTGCATGTGGAACACGTCCTTAGTCAACCCAAAAAAGAAAGCACGGGCGGAGGTGTTTTTGGGATGTTTAAAAAAAGTACTACCAATTGGAATGGAAAAATCGGGCGGATCAATGGCAGGCTAACCAACACGTTCATGGATGAGAACATGCCGCACGGGCCAGAGTCTGATTGTGTATACTTCATTTGTGGTCCTGGCGATATGGCAGATCTGGTTAAAGCCACTCTGCTGGGTCGTGCCATCGATGCTAAACAAATCCATACCGAACATTTTGTCAATGCTACCCATACGCCAGGTGAATTTGCCGGTGGAACAGGCGGTAAAAAGGTAATTGTACAACTAAAAGGGAATCGGATAGAACTTCCTGTTCCGGAAGGCGCCACTATTTTGGATGTACTGGTAAAAGCGAAACACGATCCGCCCTATTCCTGCACCTCAGGCGCCTGCTCCACCTGTATGGCCAAACTCACCAGCGGCAAAGTCCGCATGGATGCCTGCTACGCACTTGATGATGAGGAAGTTAAAAACGGATACATTCTCACCTGCCAATCTCACCCGGAAACGGATGTAGTGGAGTTGACGTATGATATGTGAGTGTGGGAGTGTTTTGGTGTTTTAGTGTTTTAGTTGGGGAGTG
>DLXL01000479.1:2576-6454 GCA_003448025.1 Saprospirales bacterium
AACACCAAAACACCAAAACACTCACTCCGCCCATACCCGCTGCCCCTGGCGGTTGATATACTGCCACTTCCCATCCTGAACGGTGAGTGCCAGGCCCTGACGGAAGGGTGTGGCAGATTGGAACGTGGGCGGGATCACAATTTGTCCTTCCGGATTGATATAGCCCCAGCGGCCATTTATGCACACCTGTGCGAGGCCGTCTGAGAACACGCCGGCATCTTCAAACTTGGGCATAATGACCAGCTTGCCAGCTTTATCTACATATCCATAGGCGCCATTGATTTCAACCAAGGCCAGGCCTTCACCAAAATCACCAGCCAGATCAAACATAGGCTCTATAGCAATGTGCCCATCCTGGCTCACAAACCCATATTTGCCATCCCGAAAAGCCAGCGCCATACCATCAAAAAATTCGCCTTGAACCAGTCCCTTGACGAAATCAAATTGAGGAGGTACGGTTTCTTCACCTACACGGTTGCAGAGACCCCATTTGCCGTTTCGGGTGATTACAGCAGATTGCTTTTGGAAAGAACTGGCGCCTTCCCAGCGAGGTTCAATCATGTATTTTCCATTTTTTCCAACAAATCCCCAAAGCCCGTCTATGCTGGCTGGGGCCAGACCTTCGCTGAAATTTCCTGTATGATTGAACAATGGTTTGATGGCAAATTGTCCGTCGGGACCGATAAACCCAGCTTGACCTTCAAAGGTAATAGGCGCCAGGCCTTCACAAAAATCGCCGGCCTGGTCAAAAAGTGGCCCGATAGTTTCCCGGCCCTGCAGGTTGACATATGCCCAAAGGCGAACCACTTGTGCACGCGCCAGTCCTTCAGAAAATGTACCTACTGCACGGTAAAGACGTTTGATATAGAGTCGACCTTGCTGGTCAAGCAGTGCCAGGAGTCCGTTCAGGCGTACAGTGGTAAAGCCATTCTGGAACACGCCGGCTTCCAAAAATTGTGGTTCAATCACCACCTCTCCCCCGGCATTGATGTAGCCGAAGTATCCTTCCTGCCTTATTTTAAACAAAGTTGCTTGCATTCCATGGCAAAAGTAGCGAATTCGCGCTTCGACCCAATACCTTTGCAGGCAATTCCCGACAATGAGGTTGTCTTAAAAGTCGCATTTTAGTTTTACCTCAGAGGCGGAGAGGCGCAGAGGGCTTGACAACCAATTATTTACACCTCTCCGCCTCTCCGCCTCTGCGGTAAAAGCTACTTTTGAGGGCCCCTCCTTATTTACTTTCATTTCATGTCAGATACCATTCAACTCAATACCATCGAAGAAGCCATTGCAGAAATCCGTGCCGGTCGGGTTATCATTGTTGTAGACGATGAGGACCGCGAAAACGAAGGCGATTTTATTTGTGCTGCAGAAACTATTACCCCGGAAACGGTGAATTTCATGGCTACCCACGGACGCGGACTCATTTGTACGCCGTTGGAGGAAAAGCGCGCTGACGAACTCGGCTTGAACCTAATGGTAAGCAGCAATACCGCCTTACATGAAACCGCATTTACCGTATCCATCGACCTGATTGGCCAAGGTTGTTCTACCGGCATTTCGGCGTATGACCGCGCAACCGGGATTAAGTGGCTCACTAATGCGGCGGCCCGTCCCAGTGATTATGCGCGCCCCGGTCATATATTCCCGTTGCGTGCCAAAGCAGGGGGCGTATTGCGTCGTACCGGGCACACCGAAGCCGCAGTAGATCTGGCGCGCATGGCCGGGCTTGAGCCGGTGGGTGTTTTGGTAGAGATACTGAATCCTGATGGTTCTATGGCCCGCTTACCTCAACTCATGGAAGTGGCTAAAGAGCATAACCTGAAGATTATATCCATCGATGATCTGGTGGCATATCGGATGCGCACGGAGCGTTTGGTGCGCAAGGAACTGGAGGTTCCCATGCAAACCATTCATGGTACGTTTCAAGCCATTGTATTTACAGATATTCCAACAGGCGACACTCATTTGGTCCTAAAAAAAGGTGAATGGACAGAAGATGAGCCGGTATTGGTACGAGTACATTCCTGGTCAGAAACCGGAGGAATTCTGGGATCCTTGTTGTCAGACTATGGTACGCAAATTTCTTCTGCATTAAAGGCCATTGACGAAAATGGCAAAGGCGCTTTTGTGTACCTGCGTCAGGGAGATAAAGCCAACCTGTTGGCCAAATTACAATACTTTAAGCAACTTGCAGACGAAGGCAATACTGACCGTTTTGAACTTCATACAGCTATCGGCAAGAAAGATTTTGGTGTAGGCGCTCAGATCTTGCGTGAATTAGATATCTGCAAAATTCGCCTTCTAACCAATCATCCTAAACCTCGCACCGGTTTTATTGGTTATGGTTTGGAAATTGTGGAGAATATAAAAATATAACATGTCGGAAGTCAAACCATACAACTCAGAAGCGGGCAAAAAAGCAGAGGTAGAACAGATGTTCGACCGGATTGCCCCGAAATATGATCTGCTGAACCGGGTTCTTTCGCTGGGCATTGATGTCTGGTGGCGGAAAAAAGCCATTGCTTATCTGAAACCTGCCAGGCCGGCCGAGATTCTGGATGTGGCCACAGGCACAGCCGATGTAGCTATTTTGATGGCTAAAATCCTGAAACCCAAACGCATTGTGGGGATCGACATTGCCAATCAGATGCTGGAATTTGGGCGGATAAAAATTAAGGATGCCGGATTGCAAGACGTTATTTCACTGGAAACAGGCGATAGCGAGCATCTTCGCTTCGAAACTGGTACCTTTGACGCCGTAACGGTGGCTTTCGGGGTGCGTAATTTTGAAAATCTGGAAAAAGGGTTATCTGAAATGTATCGCGTTATGCGCCCGGGTGGACGCATTGTGATTCTGGAGTTTTCCAAACCGAATATTTTTCCATTTAAACAGCTCTATAATAGCTACTTCAAATACGTTTTACCCCTGATTGGACGTTTGACTAGTCGCGACATGCGTGCATACACGTACTTGTTTGAAAGTGTACAAGTTTTCCCTGAAGGCAACCAATTTACTGAAATATTAACCAAAACCGGTTTTAACGACCCAATATGCGAACGATTAACGCTCGGAATATGCTCCATTTACACGGCAACCAAATAAAACAAAGTTTAAGAAAAGGCCTGCAACTGGCCTTTGTGTTCTGTTGCCTATTACAATGGCAATTGCCTACCGTATACGCACAGTTTAATCAGGGCAGTAACCTCAACTATCTCGATTTTCAGCAAAAAAATTATTATTTTGGGATTACACTGGGCTATAATGCCAGTGATTACCGGATTTTCCACTCTAAAGAATTTATCCGCAACGACTCCTTTGCCCGTGCGGAATCTATTACCGGTCCTGGTTTCAACCTGGGTATCGTATCCAACCTGAAAGTAGGCGAATATTTCGATATTCGTTTCCTGCCCACGTTGTCGTTTACCGAGCACAATATCCGGTACACCCCGCCAGGTCAGGGTGGCCGTATTGTTACCCGACCTATTGAATCGGTTTTGGTGGAACTGCCTTTTCACGTGCGCTATAAATCAGCGCCCTACCACGATTTCAGACTGTTTGTTATTGGCGGTGTGAAATACTCCTTCGACGTAGCCAGTGATTCACGTACGCGCCAGGCAGCTGGACTGGTAAAAATTGCCCCCACGGATTTTCAGGTGGAATACGGCGCCGGAATTCAGTTCTTCTTCCCGTACTTTATTTTTTCCCCGGAGATCAAAGTATCGCAGGGACTTAATAACATCCTCATTTTCAACGACCGGCTGGAACAATCCACCGTTCTGGAAAAAGTGCTAAGCCGCACTTTCACCCTCTCCATCCACTTCGAAGGGTAGAACGCTGGTTGGAACGCAGGGAACGCGGATTTTTTTTTGGAACG
>DLXL01000013.1:0-5570 GCA_003448025.1 Saprospirales bacterium
AACCCCATAAACCCATAAACCCCATAACCCCATAAACCCATAAACCCCATAAACTCTCTTCAACTTTTAAAATTCTCTAGCATGAACTCATTAAAACGTCTTTCGGGCTTTATCTGGATAGCTCTTGGCGCCATTGTGATATACCTTTTGTTCAATCAGGCCGGGAAAGAAATTGCGGAGGCTGCCGCAGGAAAACGCCCACTGCTGGATACTCAAATGTTTTGGTATATCATTATTCCCATCTTTCTCCCCATCATTCTGGGTCTGTTGTTATTTGGCTGGTATGCCTGGAAAGGAGAATATGATGTGATTGCCCGCGACTCAGAGCACCTAAGTTGATAATATCTGCCTGGATAATTGGAAAGACCGGATTCAACCAAAATCAGTCCTTGATTTTAGGCTGAATCCGGCACCAGGTATTCTTCTCTTTCTCCTTCATTTCTGATTTCAACAACGTAGTTGAGGCAGGTTCCGTGCTTGCCTTGGCCTGCCATTGGCATGCCTGGTTGCGAATAGGAAGTGGCAAATTTTAACCCTTCAATTGTTTCATTTCACTACAATGAATGCAAAATTTTACCTTCTGCTAATCGTTTGCATGATGCTTCACTTGGCTGGATTTGCACAGCCCGGAACTACGCCGCCGGCAACAACTGTTACGCCTCCGGCAACAGGGCCTCAAAAACCTAAAGATCACACGTATAAACCATTAACCTTAAAGCTAAACGAAGACGGGAGTAAATACGTGCGATTCATCATGTGGCACCAGTTTTGGACAACCGCCACTCAAAATAATCCGGATACACGTGATGTAAAAGGCCAGCTGATTGATGGTTCTGAAAATTCAAAAGGAGCCTGGAGTACTGATATTGCGCTTCGCCGTTCGCGTTTTCTGGCTTATGCCCAAATTTCACCCAGAGCATTGATTCTTACGCACTGGGGTATCAATAATCAAAGCTTCATCGGTGGCGGAACACCGCCAAACGGCCCGAACTCGACGACAACTGCCTCCAATAATGGTAAAAAACCGGCGCTGTTCATCCACGACGCATGGACAGAGTTTGAGGTAGCTAAGGATAAATTGTATCTCGGTGCTGGTTTACTTTACTGGAATGGCATTAGTCGCCTGACCAGCCATTCTACCCTCAATTTCATGACGCTGGATGCCCCCATTTTTAACTGGCCAACCATCGAGTCAACCGACCAGTTTGCTCGTCAGTTCGGCATTTATGCAAAAGGACAGCTTGGACGACTGGACTATCGCATGGCGTTAAACAAGCCGTTTGCCAATGGAGCAACGCCTTTGGCTGTCAAAAAAGATGGTTTTGCCGCCAATGTATTGAACGAAAACTGGGCTGGTTCCGGATATGTCAACTGGATGTTCTGGGATAAGGAAAATAATAAATTGCCCTTTTTTGTTGGCTCCTATCTGGGATCTAAAAAAGTGCTGAACCTCGGCGTAGGCTTCTATCATCACCCGGAAGCTTCCTTGTATAAGACCACAGGTGGTGATTCCACTTATCAGAGCAATACAGCGCTTGGCGCTGACCTGTTCCTGGATATGCCGATTAACAAAACCAAGGGAACTGCGCTAAGCGTATTGGCAACTTATTACAACTACGATTTCGGCACCAATTATATCCGGAATATCGGTATTCTGAATCTACATAGTTCGCCGGCTACCTCCACTAACAGTTGGTCTGGCGCCGGAAATGCACAACCAACCATAGGAAGCGGTAATATTTTCTACGTCCAGGCGGGATATCAACTTCCAAAGCTGAAGAACGGCACAGCCTTTATGCCTTACGTTACCGTTACACATAAGGATTTTGAAGCATTGGCAGATCCTTCCACGCAGTTTGGCCTCGGATTGAACTATTTCGTAACAGGACACCATGCCAAGATTACACTGGAATATCAAACGCGTCCTGTTTATAAGCTTAATGCCGGCAATAACAACGCCATCGAACGCACCGAATACCGTGGAGAGTTAATTCTTCAAACGCACATCTTTTTGTAATCAACCCCTTTGTTTGGGGATAATGAGGCGCTCTTATCCTGGTTTTTACCGCGGAGGCGGAGAGATGTAGAGACCTTGGCAATCACTTTTTGCATCTCTGCGTCTCTCCGCCTCTGTGGTAAAATCACTTATGAGACAGCCTCATTCCATTTCTTCTACCTTAAGGTAATTGCCATGGCAGACGATAAAAGTACCAAGCTTCTTTTTATCTTTTTTTTGTTTTTACTCCTGCTCAACTACCCGCTGTTGACTATTGTTGACAAAACCCAACTATGGTTCGGATTCCCATCCTTGTATTTATATATGTTCGTGGTGTGGGGATTGATGATTTTTGGCATTGCCCAAATTGTAAAACAGCGAAAAAAGAAACCCTAAAGCGCCAATAATCCCAAAAAAATAAAAAACCTTGCACTGAATTCAATACAATCAGAGACCATCGTATGGGACTCAGTGTCATTGTTGGCTGCTCGCTTGCTTACATCTCTCTTCTTTTTTTCATTGCCTGGTGGGTCGATAAGCGTTCGACCGATCAAAAGCCGGGTATTGTGAACAGCCCGTATGTGTATGCGCTTTCACTGGCAGTTTATTGTACCGCCTGGACTTTTTTCGGATCTGTAGGAAGGGCTACTACCGGAGGGCTGAGTTTTCTGGGCGTTTACCTGGGTCCTACCTTATTGGCGCCGCTTTGGTTTGTGTTACTGCGCAAAATCATCCTGATCTCCAAAAACCAACGTATAACCAGTATTGCCGATTTTATTTCAGCCCGTTATGGCAAGAGTGCCAATATAGGTGTACTAGTGACCTTGATTGCAGTGTTAGGTATAGTGCCATACATATCCATCCAACTTAAGGCAGTTACTTTTGGTATCAATACTTTGGCACATTATGGAGAGGCCATCCCGATAACGCAACCTCATTTCTGGCAGGATGCAGCATTTTGGGTAACCGTTGCCATGGCTTTGTTTACGGTTGTTTTTGGCACCAGGAAACTCGATCCAAATGAACGGCATGAAGGGCTGGTTGCCGCCATTGCTTTTGAAAGCATCATTAAACTGATCGCTTTTTTAATGGTAGGCATTTTCGTCACGTTCTTTTTGTACAATGGTTTTGACGATTTATTTACCAGGGCGCAACAGCAGGAAGAAACAGCCCGAATGTTTACGTTTTCTGGTTCCGGGGTTACCCCCTTCTCATGGAATATGCTGCTCCTGTTGTCGTTGTTCGCCATTCTGTTATTACCCAGACAATTCCATATTTCTGTTGTAGAAAACACTCACCCCCGGCAAATTGCCAAAGCAATGTGGGTGTTCCCCTTGTATCTTTTATTGATTAATATTTTCGTTTTGCCGGTGGCTCTGGCCGGGAAAATGGCTTTTGCCAATTCCATTCATCCGGATACTTATGTGCTGAGTATTCCACTGTCGCAGGGAGTTAAATGGCTGGCTCTGGTGGCCTTTATTGGTGGGTTTTCGGCAGCTACCAGCATGGTAGTGGTAGAGGCAACGGCGTTAAGTATTATGTTTGGAAACCATGTAGTAGTTCCGCTTTTGATCAAAACCCGACTTTTTGGTCAGGGGAAAGATACGGTGGATGGTGCATCTCGTTTATTGGATATCCGCCGTATTTGCATTATGCTGATGCTCTTATTGGCTTATTTATATCAAAAATCAGTGGGTAGTACCTACGATCTGGTTTCGGTTGGTTTGATATCCTTTACAGCAGCTGCCCAACTGGCGCCGGCATTAATAGGCGGAATTTACTGGAAACGAGGCACACATCAGGGGGCTATTGCAGGACTCATTATAGGCTTCATTTTTTGGGCGTTTTGCCTTCCGCTTCCAAGTATGGCCCTGGCAGGCATCATTTCAGATGATTTTGTTAGGAACGGATTGTTCGGCTTATCCTTCCTAAAACCGTATGCGCTTTTTGGCTTAACCGGTCTGGATCCAATAACCCATGCTGCGTTTTGGAGTCTGTTGTTTAACGCGTGGTTTTATTGCATTGTTTCCATAAACACCAAGCCTACCATGCTGAATCTCACCCAGGCTGATCTTTTCGTCAATATCGATAAATATATTGGAGGCCAGGATTCAGATATCCTGAAAAGGGAGGCTAAAGTGAGCGAATTGCGGGTAATGCTCAATCGTTTTTTGGGCGAACAACGATCTATCGCCTTGTTCAGAGAATTTGAACTGACGAATAATGTACAATTGGATCAACAAAAAATAGCCCAGGCAGATCTGGTTAATTTTGTAGAAACGCACCTTGCAGGAGCTATTGGCGCGGCCTCAGCCAGACTGGTACTGGACAGCGTAGTGAAAGAGGAGGTCATTACCATGGAAGAAGTAATGCGCATTTTGGAGCAAACAAGGGAGGCTGTTGAACACGGGCGTATCATGGAACATAAAAATGCGGAGTTGAAAGCACTGACGCTCCAATTAACCACTGCCAACGAACAGCTAAAAAACCTGGATCGCCTTAAAGCTGACTTTATTACCACCGTAACGCATGAATTAAGAACTCCGGTAACCAGCATCAAATCCTTATCGAAAATTATTCTGGATTACTCAGATGAACTGGATGAAACCCGGAAAGAAGAATATCTCCGCATATTGGTTACGGAAAGCGATCGGATAAGCCGCTTGATTAATCAGGTACTTGATATTGAAAAAATACAATCCAATGAAGCGCCCTTACACCTGGAATGGATGGATATGGGTATCCTGGTCCGTCAAGCGGCAAAGAGTATGGAGCAGCTATTTGCAGAAAGGCACATAACTATTCGGATTCATGGTGCTGATCAGCCGTTTCCTTTACAGGCAGATCGGGATCGACTGATGCAAGTGGTGGTAAACCTGTTGTCGAATGCACTCAAATTCTGCGATCCGAATGATGGTATTATCGACGTTACGCTTGACCGGCAAGGAGATTGGGTTGTTTTGAAAGTACATGATAATGGCCCGGGCATTAAACCTGAAATGCAACAAATGATTTTTGAAAAGTTTACACAGTTGCACAGCCAATCGCAAGGAAAGCCACATGGAACTGGCCTCGGCCTTTTTATTTCCAGGAGCATTGTTGAAAAACATGGTGGCGTAATTCGCGTGGAAAGCCATACTAATGCGGTTCCAAAAGGAGCCTTGTTTGAAGTCCGGATACCAATAAAAAAGGGTGTCTAGAAAAAAAAACAAGAACCATTGGGCTATAAGGCTCTACCTGCATACATTTAGACCGAAAAAGAAAATAAAACTACTTTACATCGATTTTCTCAATGGATGCTGCTAAAATCTTGATTGTAGACGATGAACCGAATATCGTTTTGGCCATTGAATTTCTCCTGCAAAGAGCAGGCTATCAAACAGCAAAAGCTTTTGATGGCATACAGGCACTTGAATTGGCGCAATCGTTCCAGCCGGATATCATGATCCTGGATGTCATGATGCCGGGGTTGAACGGCTTTGAAGTTGGCCAAAAAATACGCCAGATCCCTTCCCTGGAACTTACTAAAATAATCTTTTTAACCGCAAAAGGTACCCAAAAAGATCGGGAAACC
>DLXL01000013.1:5692-10978 GCA_003448025.1 Saprospirales bacterium
GATCGGGAAACCGGTTATGCCAGCGGGGCTGAAATGTATATGATCAAACCATTTGAAAACGAAGATTTGGTAGCTGCGGTTAATGAAATGATGGCTTACGGATGAATTAATGTATCACGGTTGCCAATCAAAATGCTTCCATAAAGATTTACTCAGACACAAAGATTGAGTCTGGGTCTTTTTTTTGAAAAATAATTCTAAAAATATAGATAACTATATGTATTGTTTTGTAGCTTTGCCATAACTAAAAATCAACCGCCCGACCTAATTTATGCCTTACGAATCTACCTATCAGCAGAGCATTACGGATGCTGAGCAATTTTGGGCTAAACAGGCAAATGATATTGACTGGTTTAATAAGCCTCAGCAGATCCTGTCGCAGGATGAAGATGGATTGTACCGCTGGTTTTCAGATGGGATACTCAATACCTGTCATTTAGCACTCGATTACCACGTAGCAAACGGCCGCGGTGACCAGGATGCACTTATCTACGACTCACCAGTCACGCAGGGATTTGCACGGTACACCTATCGGGATTTGCTGACAGAAACATCCCGTTTGGCAGGAGCGCTACAATCCCTTGGAGTAGGGTATGGCGACCGGGTGATTATTTACATGCCAATGGTGCCACAGGTGGTTTTTGCTATGCTGGCCTGTGCAAGGCTTGGCGCTATACACTCAGTGGTATTTGGCGGTTTTGCAGCCCATGAACTGGCCTTGCGCATTGATGATGCCAAACCCAAGGTCATAATGACCGCCTCCGCCGGGATAGAATTTGATAAAATTCTGCCTTATAAGCCTATTGTTGACAAGGCCATGAGCGAAGCGCACCATCAGGTAGATAAAGTAGTTGTTTTTCAACGCTGGATGCACAGAGCCGTGTTGAATGATGAAACGGAACTTGACTGGGATTCGCTGGTAGCCAATGCAAAACCCGTTGGATGCACTCCGGTAAAGGCCACGGATCCATTGTATATTTTGTATACCAGTGGAACAACAGGCAAACCTAAAGGGATTGTCCGGGATAACGGTGGTCATGCTGTTGCATTGAAATATTCCATGAAGCAGGTGTACCAAGTACAAGCTGGCGACGTTTTCTGGGCTGCGAGTGACGTAGGCTGGGTAGTTGGTCATTCTTACATCGTATATGCTCCGCTAATAGCAGGATGTACCACCATTTTATATGAGGGCAAACCTGTTCGAACCCCCGATGCGGGCGCTTTTTGGCGGGTGATTTCAGATTATCAGGTAAAGACTTTTTTCACCGCTCCAACCGGTATTCGTGCCATTAAAAAAGAAGATTCGGAGGGATTGTTGAAACAGAAATATGATTTATCCTGTCTGAAATATGTGTTTTTGGCAGGAGAAAGATGCGATGTTGCAACCCTGGAATGGGTAAAAGAATTGCTGGATATCCCGGTTATTGACCATTGGTGGCAAACAGAAAGTGGCTGGCCAATGCTGGCTACTCCAATTGATCATGGCGTAGTGCATGAAGTCAAACCAGGTTCAGCAGGCAGACCAGTCCCCGGCTTCCAGGTACATATACTGGATCACGACGGGCATGTGTTGCCCCGTGGGGCAGAGGGAGCCGTTGCCATTCAATTACCTATGCCACCCGGTTGTCTGCCTACACTTTGGCAGGCAACAGACCGATTTAAGGAAAGTTACCTGGAGGTATATCCAGGTCATTACTTCACCGGCGATGGCGGATATCAGGATGCAGATGGTTATACCTATATCACCGGCCGAATTGATGATGTGATCAATGTTGCCGGACATCGTCTTTCAACTTCAGATATGGAAGAAATTGTTGCATCGCACCCTGCAGTGGCAGAATGTGCTGTCATTGGCGTGGAAAATGAATTGAAAGGGCAGGTGCCTGTTGGCTTTGTAGTGCTGAAATCTGGTTTTGACGTTACGGAAACGGGATTGGAGAATGACTTGATAAAGATGGTGCGAGAGCAGTTGGGCGCCGTGGCTTGTTTCAAAAAGGCATTGATAGTCAAACGATTGCCTAAAACAAGAAGTGGCAAAATACTACGAAAGGTGATGCGACATATTGCAGATGAAAAGCCTTATCATGTGCCTTCAACCATTGAAGATCTGACCGTGTTGGAAGAAATAGGTGAAGTGTGCGTGCACCAGTCATTCAAACAGATTTGAATGCAACATGCTCTAAATACGTTTTGTTTTGATTTTTAATTGAACATCGCCCGGGGAGGAGAGGTAACTTTCGGCCCCGGGGCTCAACTGAATATATTCAAAACTTAAGCATTTTTGCCCCATATCCCATACTACGATCATTGTTCAACGAAATCATACCAACCATGACATTGCAAATTAAAACCTTGGATCAATACCGGGAAGTCTATGAACGGTCTGTGACTGATCCGGAAACTTTCTGGGCTGAACAAGCCGCTTCTTTTCAATGGCGTAAACCTTGGAAACAGGTCCTCAAGTGGAATTTTCGCGAACCCAAAGTTAAATGGTTTGTGGGCGGAAAACTGAACATTACAGAAAACGTGTTGGATCGCCACCTGGCAACCCGGGCCAAACAAACGGCCATTCTCTGGGAACCCAACGATCCAAAAAACAAACCTCGCAAAATAACCTATAAGAAACTCTACCAACAGGTTTGTCAATTTGCTAATGCCTTGAAAGCTCAGGGCATTAAAAAAGGCGATCGGGTGTGCATCTATATGCCCATGACCCCCGAGCTTGCCATTGCAGTGCTGGCCTGTGCCCGAATTGGTGCTATTCACTCCGTAGTATTTGCCGGTTTTTCTGCAGTTTCTGTGGCAGATCGCATCAAGGATGCCCAGTGCGTGGCCGTTATTACCTCCGATTTTAATGCGCGCGGCGCTAAAAATATTCCCGTAAAAGCCATTGTGGATGAAGCACTTACGCTGGGTTGCGACTCTGTAAAAACAGTGATTGTACACAAAAATACCGGCGACCATGTGCACTGGCACAAGGACATAGACATCTGGTGGCACGATGCCATTGAAGGGAAACGTAAAACCTGCAAGGCTCAGCAAATGGACTCCGAAGATCCGCTGTTTATTCTTTACACCAGCGGCTCCACCGGAAAACCCAAAGGGGTGGTGCATACTCATGGAGGCTACATGGTGTACACAGAATTTACATTTCGGAATGTGTTCCAGTACAGCGAAGGAGATGTGTATTGGTGTACCGCAGATGTAGGTTGGATTACCGGACACTCTTATATCATTTATGGGCCATTACTTTCGGGTGCCACCAGCCTGATGTTTGAAGGTGTCCCCACTTTCCCCGATGCAGGTCGTTTCTGGGACGTAATCAAACGGCATAAAGTAAATATCTTCTATACAGCTCCTACGGCGATTCGCGCCTTAATGGCAGCAGGCGATCGCTTTGTGAAAGGGCGACGCATGCCCTCCCTTAAAGTGTTGGGCACGGTAGGAGAACCGATCAATGAAGAAGCCTGGAACTGGTACAATGAACGTATCGGTAAAAAAAGATGCCCAATTGTTGACACATGGTGGCAAACAGAAACGGGAGGCATCCTGATAACACCAATTGCTGGGATTACGCCAACCAAGCCATGTTTTGCTACCCTTCCACTTCCCGGGGTACAGCCAATTCTGGTTGACGCCAATGGCAAAGAGCTTAAAGGAAATGATGTAGAGGGGCTCCTTTGCATTAAATATCCATGGCCCAGCATCCTGCGCACTACCTGGGGTGATCATGAACGCTGCCGGCAAAACTATTTTGCGGCATTTAAAAATCTGTATTTCACCGGCGATGGCGCCCGCAGAGACCACGACGGGTACTACCGGATAATTGGTCGGGTAGATGATGTAATCAACGTAAGTGGTCACCGAATTGGCACCGCCGAGGTGGAAGATGCCATCAACAAGCACGAAAATATTGTAGAAAGTGCTGTTGTTGGATATCCACATGATATCAAAGGGCAAGGCATTTACGCATATGTGATCACCAACCACATCATCGAACACACCGAGGTTTTCAGGAAAGAGGTGCTGGAAGTAGTCACCAAAGAAATCGGGCCTATTGCCAAGCCGGATGTGATCCAGATCGTGCCTGGATTGCCCAAAACCCGTTCCGGTAAAATCATGCGGCGCATTTTGAGGAAAATCGCTGAAGGGGATACTTCCAGTCTCGGTGATACATCTACTTTACTAGACCCGTCGGTGGTGGATACGATCAGAGAAGGTGCCATCTGAGAATGTCCTAAATAATTTAACCTTTAGTCTTAAAAGCGTATAGACATAAACGATATACTGTTTTTACTAAGCGCTTAACTCATCCGCCGTTCTCACATAATAAACTAACCACGATACGGCGCCGAGTAACTTCATCGCATCTTCAAGGAAAGTATCTTTCTCGATAGGAAGGGGAAGCAAATCAATCACCGTTGATAAGCCGAGGAAGAAGAAAGCGATCGCCAGTGCAATAAAGTCGGAATTGAGCAACTGGTTGCGGTAACGGATAAAATAAATCAGATAGATGTTCATATAGGTGAGATACACCATGTTTTCCGAAATACTGAAGTAATGCGGAAACACAAATTCATGGACCTGGTAAAGATCATCCAGCGTCATCATAAGGGTGATAAGTCCGCTTACGATCAGAAATTCACGGTCGAGGCGACGGACTCCCTTAACCATTCGCGAAGCGGCGTAAAAGCATACCGTTAGCGCCGCGCTCCAGATAATTATACTGATATTGGAAAACAGGCCCAGGTAAAAAGGAGCACCCATCTTCGCATTCGGATCCTGAGTAAAAGTATCGAGCGGAATTTCCCGTACCGTGCTGATGAAAATGGACACCAGCAAAGCGAGTATGGTCATCAGCCAGGTGATGAGCAACACCTGGGCGATCGTTCTGATCTTAACGCTGATGGGTCGGAACATAGCTATTTACTCGCCCAGTATCTGGCGCTTCTGAAGGTTAAACTCTTCCTCTGTGAGTAAGCCCCGGTCGCGGAGGCTGCCCAACTTCTGAATACGATCGAGGCGGTGATCAAACGAGGGCTCGGGGCCATCGGGGCTTGCACTCCAGCGGCCGCGGGAATTGAATCCCGGCTCGCTGCGCTTACGCAAGTACATCCATCCCAGTGAAACAACAAGTAAAATACCTACCACAACATTGATTATAAAAAGAATGGAATTGGTATGTAAGGATTGCAGGTTATCTCCGCGCAGGTCGGATAGTTCAGCATTATAATTACGTATCTCCTCACGGCGCCGACTAAGGTCGTTCTGCAATTGAAGGAACTG
>DLXL01000450.1:0-753 GCA_003448025.1 Saprospirales bacterium
TGTATGTTTATAATAAGCGTTCCACTACCCTGCTAACACGATACCTGTTTCCTGAGTATGATCCGGCCATTTATCGGGATACGGTTATTGTATCAACCTTTGAAAATGCCAATTCCAGTCAGGCCTATGGTATGGAATTTACCTTGAAGAATAATTTCTGGAAAATATTGGAGTTCACTACCAACTTCAACATGTACAATTCCATCGTGGATGCATCCAATGTTCAGACAGGTTTGACCAATGAGCAATTTACTTTTTTTGTGAAGGAAAATCTGAGTCTGAAGCTTCCAAAGAGTTACACCCTTCAGCTGAACGGATCATATCAAAGTCGTACTGCCTTTGATACCGGAGGTAGCGGTGGCGGTCGTGGTGGTGGTGGCCATGGAGGTGGCGGCCGTGGCGGTCCATGGGGCGGCCCAAGCAGCACTGCACAAGGATATACCATACCTGTGTGGTATGTAGACTTTTCTATTCGGAAAGACTTGTGGAAAAGAACGGCCAGTATCACTTTGAACGTGCAGGATATCTTCCGTTCACGCAGAACAGGTTCATTTACGGAGTCGGATTATTTCACACAGGAAACCTGGCGCAGGAGAGATCCACAGTTGGTAAAACTCAATTTTTCGTACCGATTTGGCAAGTTTGACGTGTCTCTTTTCCGCAGGAAAAACACCCGAATTGAAACAGACGGTATGGAAGGTGGGTTTTAATTACATGAGTACATGAGTGAAGAGTAAATGAATGACGAGGGAG
>DLXL01000450.1:814-6228 GCA_003448025.1 Saprospirales bacterium
ATAACACCCTATTCTAACCTGTGGGTTGGTTTGGTGGTTTTTTATTCCTTTTGACCTTTAGTGTAGTTTTATTCTATTTATTGGGTGTGGGCTGCCCCGGGGATATACACGGGCTTTTGGCCCCAATTCCAAAGGGGAATATCATTAAGGCCAAAGGCCCCCTGAAATGCCAACCCCACCGCCTCCCTCTTCACTCATGTACTCTTCACTCATGTAATCAATTGTTCTTACCTTTAATCCATGACAGAACTGCAACAACGCAATGAGGCCTTTTTGTCTTTTTTGGACTCCTTAAATCCGGCGCAAAGATCTGCCGTGGATCAGGGTGAAGGCGCTGTTCTGGTGGTTGCGGGTCCGGGAACCGGAAAAACACATCTTTTGACTGCCCGCATTGGCAATATTCTCCTCAAAACGGATGCCCGGCCCCAGAATATTCTTTGCCTCACCTTCACAGATGCAGGGGCGAGTGCTATGCGGCAGCGCTTAATTCAACGCATTGGTCCGGAAGCACACCAGGTGCCCATCTTTACCTTTCATGCTTTCTGCAACCGGGTCATTCAGGATCAGGCGGAATATTTTTCCAAAGGAAATCCGGAGCCATTAACTGATCTGGAACGGATTGAAATGATACGGATGTTACTGGAAAAACTGCCTCCCGATCATCCGTTGAGAGATGGAAAAAAGGATGTCTTCCAGTTTGAAGAACATTTACGGGATTTGTTTGCCACCATGAAAAAAGAAGGCTGGTCGGCAGGTCACATCCGTAAAAAATGCGATGATTTTTTAAAAAGAATTCCAGAAAATCCGCAGTTCATTTATCAGAAGAATGGCAAAAACTATCGCAAAGGAGATCCAAAAGCTGCTCAGATTCAGGAGGTTACAGAAAAAATCGAAAGGCTGAAAGCAGCCGCAGATCTTTTTCCTAAGTTCTCTGGTTTATTGGAAAAATCTGCCCGATACGAATATGAAGACATGTTGCTTTGGGTATTGAAAGCCTTTGAAAAAAACAAGGCTTTGTTGCTTAACTACCAGGAAAGATATCAATACATACTGGTTGACGAATTTCAGGATACAAACGGTGCTCAATTTCAATTACTTCAGCAATTGCTTGACTTTTGGGAAAGCCCGAATGTATTTATTGTTGGGGATGATGACCAAAGCATCTATGAGTTTCAGGGGGCACGGTTGCAGAATCTGAGGGATTTTCAGGAAAAATATGCTAACAACCTCAAAACCATCGTATTAGAAGAAAACTACCGCTCTGCCCAACCCATACTCGACGCAGCCTCCCGGGTCATTGAGCATAATACCTTGCGTGCTGTTCACTTGTTCGCCTATGAGCATCTGCAAAAAGAATTAAAAGGTCAACCAAACATTCAGGGGGATGTAATGGTAGCCAAATTTGCCAACCGTTTACAGGAATCTGTTCAGATAGTACATCAAATTGAACAATTGATTGCTGAAGGAACCGAACCTCGGGACATTGCCATATTATATGCCAAACACAGACAGGCAGACCGGATTTTGAACCTGTTTGAAAAAAAGGGAATCCCCTACCAAACCAAAAAACCTCTGAACATCCTGGATTTGCCGCTCATCAGGCATATCAGATCGCTGTTGGGTTATATCATGGAGGAATCCCGCCTGGCATTTTCCGGCGAGTACCGCTTATTCCAATTACTGCATGCTGATTTTTGGGGACTGCCACCCTTAGACCTTGCTATACTTTCGCTTTCAGCGCAACTGGAGGATCCGCTTTCGGCAACAAGCACAGCAGAGAAATATCGTGTTAGAGAGAAGTCGGAAACTGGCAGAAAACGTTGGCGTATCTTGCTGCAGGATACGGAAGCCCTGAATACGCTGGAATTACAAAAACCGGCTGTCTTTCTGGAATTAGGCAAGAAACTGAATCAATGGATTTCAGATGCACAAAATGTTTCCTTACCCGGGTTGCTTGAAAAAATCTACTCAGTATCAGGACTTTTGCAATGGGCATTAGGGCAACCAGATAAAGCCCGGCACCTGCAAATACTTCACACTTTTTCCCAATTTGTCCAGTCAGAAGTGTTGCGGCACCCCAAAATGGGATTGCAGCGCTTATTGGATCTGTTACAGAGTATGGACGATAACCAGCTGCCCTTACCGGTTATCAATACCGCTTCAATGGAATCCAGCGTACAAATGCTTACCGCTCATGCAGCAAAGGGTCTGGAGTTTGAACATGTATTTATGCTGGACTGTACAGAAGATACCTGGGACAAAAATTCAGGAGGGAATAGAGGGCGCTTTTACCTACCGGACACCCTGACTCGTTCTGCAGAAGAAGACGCTTTGGAAGCAAGGCGCAGGTTGTTTTATGTGGCGATGACTCGGGCTAAACGCAAGCTGCAAATTTCTTTTGCAGCAGCAGATGATTCCGGAAAACCACTGACCACAAGTCAGTTTGTAGCGGAAACGATCCTGCCTCATCAGGATCTGAGCATTCCGGAATCTTTGCTTCAGGAGGCGCAAACGTTACTGTTACTGGAGCCTCCCAAACCAGTGATAATGCTTCCGGACCGTGATTTAATGCTTACCTTATTGAAGGACTATTCACTGAGCGTCACCTCGCTCAATCGATATTTGCGTTGCCCGCTTGCTTTTTATTACGAGGATGTGCTTAAGGTTCCAGGAAGCACCAGCGAAGCTGCAGCCTATGGATTGGCCATGCACAGTACTTTGCAACAGTTTTTATTGCGCATGAAAGCACATAAAAAACTGGAATGGCCCTCCATAGATGTCTTACAAAAGCTATTTTCGGATGAGTTGGAGCGCAACAGAGGCTTTTTCTCTGAAAGCAATTGGGCTCAAAGACTGGCTCTTGGCAAAGATGCCCTTAGACGCATTCATCTGGAGCAGGTGCCTTTTTGGCGCAAACGTGCCATTGCTGAACGAAGGTTTGAAGGCGTACTGCATGAAGGAGTGCCGATAAAAGGAGTATTGGATAAAATTGAGTGGCTTGACAATCATTCCATCCGCATTGTAGATTATAAGACAGGCGTGCCGGATCGTAAAAAAACAATGGCCCCAACGGTGGAAACACCTTTTGGCGGTGATTACTGGCGCCAGTTGGCCTTTTATCAGATTTTGCTCGATCAATCCAGAGTTTACCCTGAAAAAGTGAGCAAAACAGCTATTATTTGGCTGGAACCTGATAAAAAAGGAAACTTCCCGGTTGAAGAAATCACTTTTACCCCTGATGACCTGCGTGTTGTAACCCAGTGGATGATTCAGGTATTTCAACAGATAAAAGCACTGGAATTTAGTACCGGTTGTGGGAAAGCAGATTGTACCTGGTGTGAAATGGTACGGGAAAAGCAGGGTAACATACCGCCAGACAGGTATCTGGAATCGGATTTAGATGATCGAAATTAAACGAAAAGCAAAAGACATAAAGGATTTTAAACAATTTTTACCACTTGTGCTAACCACAACACAAACTTTATCTACTTTTGCGGGCATTTTTTGAAAAGCGATATTAAAATTCAGTGTAACAATGGCTAAACGCAAATCAGATCAGATCGAAGTTGTAGAAGTAGAACAAGTAACCGCATCTTCATATGCTACTGCTTTTTGGGAGAAATACCCTAACCTGCTTCTTTATGTGCTCGGCGCAATTGCGCTGGGTGTAGCCGGGTGGTGGATGTACAAGGAAATGATCGTTAAACCCAAGCAGGTTGAAGCCGTTGCTGCCATGTGGCAGGCGGAACAACAATTTGGTCGCGATTCCTTTCAACTAGCGTTAAATGACCCTGGAGGCGGCTTTGACGGCTTCCTGGCATTGGCAGATAAGTTCAGCGGCACTCCTGCAGGAAATATGGCTCACTACTACGCAGGCATTTGCTATCTCCAAAGCGGCGATTTCGACAATGCCATTGCGCAAATGAAAGAATTTGACGAAGTCGGCAGTATGCTGCCAGCTATCAAATATGGCGTTCTTGGTGACTGCTATTCAGAAAAAGAAGACTTTGAAACAGCCTTGGACTATTATGAGAAGGCCGGTGATGCTTCAGAAAATGACAACCTCAAGTTGTATTATCTGAAAAAACTGGGTATGCTTAATGAGCGCTTAGGCAATAAAGAAGCGGCCCTCAAAGCTTTTGAAAGAATTCGTGTGGAAATTGCCAATCCTCAGTCAGGTGACTGGCGGGATATTGAAAAATACATCTACCGATTGCAGGGCGGACCAAAAGATTAAGATCCGGATGCAAAAAGGGGCTCAGTTGTTACTGAGCCCCTTTTTTTATGCGCCTTATCGGGGATAAAAAGAAATCCCTCACTGTTAGCAGCGAGGGATTCTAACCCAAACAAATAAACACAAAAACTACTTGCTGCAATTTTAGGGGGTTTTGACGGGAAAAATCAATTTTTCAACATTTTTTTTCTTAAAAATTTTTTAATCCATAATACATCCAGCCGATGACTGGCAAAACCATTGGTGTTTAGGACATTTTTTGCCATAAAAAGATTTGTATTTTTGACATACAGCCTGCTTTTTACCTTTTTCCGCTATCTTAGCCCCTCTTGTTTTATCCCATGCGTTTATTAAAGTTCCTGTCAGCTCTTTTGCTTACGATTGCCTGCCTTTGGCAATTTAACCGCCCCATACCCATGGGGGATAAAAATATTCCCCCTCTCGGAGGTTTTTTCAACCCTTTTTCCGGTTTTTGGGCCAATGCAGAACCCGCGAACCATCCAGGGTTCAAGGACATAGCCATCTCTGGGTTAAAGGGACCGGTAGATGTTGTATATGACGACCTGATGGTTCCCCACATTTTTGCCCAGCATTTGGAAGATGCTGCCAGGGTGCAGGGATATATTACCGCCCAGCAAAGATTGTGGCAAATGGATATAACTGCACGAAAGGCATCAGGCCGCCTCTCTGAGGTAATAGGTGAAAAAACATTAAAACTGGATCGCCTGGCCAGAAGGAGAGGCATGGTTTATGCCGCAGAAAACGACCTGATCGGCTGGAGTAAATCTCCAACAACCATGAAGCTATTAAATGCCTATACGGAAGGCGTGAATGCCTGGCTGGCACAAATTAGCCCTGCAGACTGGCCTATTGAATATAAATTACTTGATTACAAACCTGAGCCCTGGACTCCCCTCAAAGCAGCACTGGTTACGGAAGCCATGGCAGAAACCCTTTGTGCCTGGGAGGACGACCTGGAGAACACCAACACTTTTGCGCAATTAGGTGAAGAAGCCTTTAATTACCTCTATCCGGAATGGAATCCCAAACAACAGGCTGTGATTCCCGATACCGGCCAATGGGTTGGCATAAGGCCGTTATTACCTCCGCCATTTGTTGCCAGTGCAACCAATGCCCTTGGCTCCATTCAGGAAACTGGTACAACCAAAGAATGGATGAT
>DLXL01000450.1:6345-6581 GCA_003448025.1 Saprospirales bacterium
GAAACTGGGACAACCAAAGAATGGATGAACGATGGCCCTATTTCCGGCAGTAACAACTGGGCCTTATCAGGGGCCAAAACCCGCTCCGGTAAACCAATTCTTTGTAATGACCCTCACTTGAACCTCACCTTGCCTTCCATCTGGTTTCAGGTGCAAATACATACCCCGGAGATGAATACCTATGGCGTTTCACTTCCCGGAGTGCCAGGTGTTGTGATTGGTTTTAATGAAAACAT
>DLXL01000207.1:0-971 GCA_003448025.1 Saprospirales bacterium
CTTGGCTATTACTTGGAAATTGAGTTTGCAAAAACAAGCAAATCAAATTTCCTGACAGACAACATTCGACAGCTTGTTACACGGGAAATTTCAAATGCAAAAACAACGGGTGGACTTATTGGCGAGCCAAGGATTTGGAATAACTTGCTTTCCTCGCAACCACTTTGTTTTAACCTGTTCGGAGAGCTACACTTTGATTTGGGGCTGGCAACAGAATATTTCAAACGATTATTTCCAGAGAGACTTGACAGCGTAACAGCCGTAAAATTTGAATATTCACCAGGTCGGCGAAACGCAAAGTACCTTGGTGACAATTCCGCCTTTGATGTTTTCATTGAATACTCAAAAGGCGGCAAACGGGGATTCATTGGCATTGAAGTAAAATATGCCGAGAGTTTAAGAGAAGAAACGGCAGGTAAAGCAATCCCTAATTTTAAAGAGCAGTACGCCACCCTGTCAAGCTGTTGCGGGCTTTTCAAACCAAACAGCGTTGCGTTTTTGCGGCAACCACCTTTATCTCAAATTTGGCGTGACAATCTACTTTCCATTGCGACCAAACATGACTATGATGAGGGTTTTTTTGTTTTCCTCTACCCTTCCAAAAACAAACACTGCCTAATGGGAATTGAAGGGTACACCGAGCATCTTGTTTTTGAAAGCGAAGAACAATGCGGTTTTTATCCAAGGTATTTAGAGGACTTCATCAACACTTTGACGGAGATTTTAAATGCCGAATGGACAACTGAACTTAAACAAAGGTATCTTGGTGAGTAAGGATAAAAAGGGGTAGCATTTTACCCCCAAAATCACCCTTTTTGTCAAATATGTACCCCATTTGTACCCAATTTTCATAACTATTTGAAAATCAACACACATCACTTTTTGTATTGGGAAGTAACTTTCAAACACACTAGTACCCGTTCCTGCACACCAACCCAACCACCCCAACACCACACCATTTTGTTGACGTC
>DLXL01000207.1:1152-1749 GCA_003448025.1 Saprospirales bacterium
AATGATCATTTTCCCGACATCAGGAAAATGATCTAATACCCCACCGCGCCCCCATCCTTCCTGATCTCACTGGCTCCAAAATACACTTTTCGCTTGGCATCCAAGCGGATAGCCTGATAGCCGCCCAGGCTTTAGTTTAGTTAAGTCATACCTGCGGCGTAAACCTCCAGCCTAATTCCGTCAGGCACGAGGTAAAATCGCCCACTGCAGAAAAAAAGTAATTTAGCCCCTTCAAAACCCTACCTCACCAAAGTCACATCCCCTTTTATTAACCTTATTTCACCGGTATCCAGCTCCACTTCGGCAAGCCATACGTACACGCCCGGAAGCAGTATTTGTCCCCGGAATGTTCCATCCCAGCCATGCTCTGCCGGCTCAAACCCTACGCCGGAGCGGGAGTGCACAAGGCTTCCCCAGCGGTCGAACACCTTGAACTGCATGATTTGCCGTACACGGGATTCCGGCCCCGGAAACAGTGCGAACAACTCATTGCCGGAGTTGCTTTCCGGCGCAAATACATTGGGTACGTAAATCGGTTGCCGCACGAACAGGTGAATGCTCGCCGTCAGACTACATCCATAAAGATCGGTCACTTCT
>DLXL01000207.1:1882-7108 GCA_003448025.1 Saprospirales bacterium
CAGACTACATCCATAAAGATCGGGCACTTCTACAGCCAGGTCGCCGGAAGTAGTGGGTCTGATGACCGGCTTGAGGCAGGTATCACATGGCGAGCCTTGCACGCCTGCCGGAAATATCCATTGCACCCGGGAAATTTGTCCAATGGGCAAATCGGTCTCTATTTCCGGGAAAACTCTTTCCATTGATTCTACATATAGGTCCGGACCAAGGCTTAAGGTCCAGGCAGCCTGATTATGAGCTGTAACCGTAGTTTGTGTCGTAGCAGTGCAGCCGTTTGGCGCCAAGGCCTGTACCGAATAGACTCCTTCCTGCAATACGATCGGCATTGCCTGCGTAGAGGTGAATCCTGAAGGGCCATTCCAGGCCACTGGTATTCCTGCCGGCACCGTTACGGCAGACAGGGCTACGGTTTCTGCCAGGCAGGTTAAATCGCCGCCAGTGGCCGATACCGCAGGTCGGAGAGTATCTGCTGTCACCGTTGCGGTAGCGGTAGCCGAACAGCCGTTTGGAAGGGTGGCCGTCAGCAGGTACACGCCCGGATAGGATACTGTGGGATTGGCAGCCGAGCTTGAAAATCCTTGCGGGCCTGTCCAGGAAACAGTAAATCCGGAGGGTGTCACTGTGGCGAAAAGTTGGATCTGGGCTTGCAAACAGTTGATGGTGCCACCGAAAGCGGCGGTTTGGGGAATGTTGACGTCCGAGCTTACAATGGCCGATGCTGTTGCCATACATCCGTTGGGTGCAGTGGCCGTGAGGATGTAGGTTCCAGGCGTATTCGTTGGTGGATTGAGAAGGGTGGAACTAAAATTCTGCGGCCCCGTCCAATGCAAGGTGCTGCCTGCCGGTGATACGGAGGACGTCAGCGTAATGCCTGGCTGCAAACAGGTCAGGATCCCGCCTGAAGCAGTGATCTGTGGCGGGGCCAGGTCAGATAAAACAGTTGTGGTGGCTGAGGTCGTACAACCATTGGGGGTTGTTGCCACTATTCCGTACACACCTGCCAAACTTGTTTGCGGGTTCAATATGGCCGAAGTGAAACCATTGGGCCCGGACCATACGACCGGACTACCTGCCGGAATTACATTGGCCGAAAGGCTTACCTGTGGTATGGCACATGTGATGGTGGCCCCCAAGGCTGTCACCTGCGGCGGAATGGTGTCGATGGAAACCGTGGCCTGGCTGGTAGCGGTGCAACCTGAACTGGTGGTCACCGTAATGGTGTAAGTTCCAGGAATACTTACAGATGGCTGTGGCAGGTTTGAACTGAAATTTTGTGGTCCGCTCCAGGAGACCGTACTCGATGACGGTGAAATACTCGATATCAAGGTCAGGGATGGTTGGGAACAGGTGAGCGTGCCCCCGGTTACAGATACCTGCGGGAAGCCGGCATCTGCTGTAACCAGGGCCTGATCTGTTCCGGTGCAACCGTTTAATCCGGTGGCCGTGAGGGTATAGGTGCCTGCCACGGTTACGGACGGCTGCAAGAGGGTCGAAGAAAATGATTGCGGGCCTGACCAAAGGATGGCTGCATTTGGAGGCTGAACAACCGCTGCCAGGACCAATTGTGGCTGGGTACACGTCAGCAAACCGCCGGATACCATAACCTGTGGCGCCACCGTATCGATCCCAACCATCACGCCCGCCTGCGCTGTACAGCCGTTCGCCCCCGTAGCGGTCACGGAGTACGAACCTGGCAGTGTCACCGATGGCGAGGGGTTTGTAGAACTAAAGTTTTGAGGCCCGGACCACAGCAGCCCGATGCCCTGTGAAACAGTTGCCTGAATGTTGACTACCGGAACCGCGCAAGTAATGGTATTGCCTGTTGCTGAAACCACCGGTGGTTGGGTATCAGAGCCTGCCAGGATGCTGGCAGTGGCTGTACAACCGTTCGCAGCCGTAGCCGTAGCTACATATAGCCCGGGCACAGACACCGTCGGGTTGGGTTGGCTGGAAATAAATCCGGATGGCCCCGTCCACTGGACGGTACTACCGGCCGGGCTGATGCTTGCCTGCAGGAAAATCGCCGGTTGGGAGCAGGTCATTACTCCACCCGTGAGTGTCAGCACAGGCGGAGCAACATCCGCCAAAACAATTGCTGTAGCCTGACCCGAACAGCCATTAGGGAGTGTAACCGTCAGGAGGTATGGACCTGCAAGGTTTATGGTTGGATTTGGGGAGCTTGAGGTAAAGCCTTGTGGTCCAAACCACTGCAGCATAGCCCCCGGAGGAGGAACATTAGAAGAAAGTTGCACCTGCGGCTGCGCACAAGTAATCGTGCCGCCGGAGACTGTCACTTGAGGAGACACCGTGTCGATACCTACCATTACGGTTGCCACGGCCGTACAGCCACTGGCATTGGTGGCTGTCATAGTATAAGTACCGGCTATGGAAACGGCAGGGTTTAGTTGGCTGGATGAAAATCCGGCGGGGCCGCTCCAACTTACCGGTGTATTGGCAGGCGTTACGCTGCCGTTTAGCAAAATGCTTGTTTGCGTGCATGTCAGTACTCCGCCGGAGGCACTCACCAATGGAATGGATGCGTCCGCTTGTACCGTTGCTGTTGCGGTGGCCGTACAGCCGTTAGGGGCAGTGGCCGTAATGGTGTACATGCCGGGAGTTGAAACAGACGGGGTTAATAGCGATGAGCTGAAATTGCCCGGACCCGACCAAACAACACTGCTGCCTGCAGGTGATATGGTAGCCATCAAGGTCAGACTTGTTTGGAAACAGGTGAGTGTACCGCCTGTTGCGGTTACCGTTGGAGGGGTGTTATTTGCCCCAATGACAAAGGATTGTATCGTAGTACATCCATTTGGCGCGGTAGCCGTAACGGTATAGGTGCCCGGAGCGCCAATCGCTGCCGCTGAACCGGAGAAGAAAAACCCGGACGGCCCACCCCAGGTCAAGGCAGATCCGGAGGGCGATGGTGTTGCGGTAACCAAGATGGTATCGGTGGCGCAGGTTAAGGCGCCTGCCCCGGCAATGGTCAGAAGAGGCGGTAAGGTATCGGACGGCACTGTTACCGTGGCCACGTTGGTGCAGCCATTCATGGCAGTTGCGGTGAGGATGTATTGTCCGGGAAAGGACACCACGGTGTCAGCCACACCTGCATTGAATCCATTAGGTCCTGACCAGGTTGCTGTGGCGCCTGAAGGAGATACCTGACCCGAAAGTATCGCTGATGGCATGGCGCAACTGATGATTCCGCCGGAAGCAGAGGCATTTGGCGACAGCGTATCGATGGCAACGGTTAGTACAAGTGTATCTTTACAACCATTTGATGCTGTGGCAACAAGGGTATAAGGGCCAGGCAAAGAAACCAAAACGGTGTCCAATGCCGCATTGAAATTCTGAGGCCCGCTCCAAAGCAATCCGGCTCCATTGGGCTGGACAGTAGTCTGTAAAAATACAGAATCAAGTATACAGGTAAGCGTATCAGGCGGGGTGCCCATAAGTACCGGTTTGACCGTATCGCTATAAACCAGAGCAGTATCGAGCGCTGTACATCCGTTGAGAGAAGTGGCAGAGAGGAAATACAGTCCGGGCAATGAAACCACGGTATCAGG
The DNA here is from genome assembly GCA_003448025.1 of Saprospirales bacterium. GTDB lineage: Bacteria > Bacteroidota > Bacteroidia > Chitinophagales > Saprospiraceae > M3007. The sequence continues at coordinate 5,450 of DLXL01000207.1, forward strand.
CACCGGAGATGAAAAACCACCTGGGCCGGTCCAGGAATATGTAACATCCGGAGATATGGGTGTTACCGCGATTTGTGCTTGTGGCTGAACGCATGTCATCGTATCCCCTGAAGTAGAAACAACTGGAAATGCCAGGTTGCCAGGAACGAATACCCGTGCCGTATCCCGGCAGGTGAGTCCTGCAACCATCCGTGTGATGATGAGTGCATACCATCCCGTATCTTTTACCATGGTCATGGTGTCCGTTGAAAAATTGGACCAGGCACCATTATACCAGGCATACTGATCACCGATAGAGCCTGTTCCATCGAGCAATATGGTGTCCTGTAAACAGGATATAGTATCCGGGGTGTTAACCATTGCATCCACCGGTAATACCGCAATGGAAAACAACAGAGTGCTGTCACAACCCTTCTCAGAGGTCAACAGTTCTGAATAGGATCCGGGCATACAGTAAGGATTATTCCCAACCTGAACACAGGTACCCGGACATATTCGAAGAACACCGAGTTGACTAATGATCGGTGGTGGCACTATAAGCTGTTGTTGCACTACACTGTCGCAGCCCAGCGGGGTAACATAGGTGTATGTCAATAGTTGGGTATTGCTGTAGGGGTTGCCGTCCAGCCATTCATAAGATTCTCCGTTGCAGATCCTGACAAGGGGCAATACAGTGGGTGGAATAGGTGCAATGGTAACCGGCAGACAAGCCGTGGGACCGCTATTACATGGATTACTGCCAGACACGCACAATTGTCCGCCCTGATTTCCCCAGGTTACTGTTACAGAAGTCCCTTCATCGTGATTCAGATCAACAGGTGAGGCCATGCCGTTGATGGTTGTGCCAGGAGGAGCAGTCCATCGATAATGACAGGCGCCATTAATAGGAGGAATGGTATATACGGCGGTAGCGCCGGGACATAATGCATTTGGGCCAACAGGTGTTTGGGGCTGTCCAACTTGCGGCGCCGAGGCATCGCCACTGACCACTGCTACGGTAAATGCACATGCTGCCGGACCATTGTTGTCAAATGCAAGAAAATAGGGACAGCCAGGATGCAACGGTTCTGTGTTCGTAAATGAGTAGGTATTTCCGGAAAACATGGCGGTATTACAATCGCTCACAAGTGTGAACTGCTGGCAGTCATCCGTTGCATAAATGCCCATTTCTATGCTGTTCCCCAGGGTACAATTACCAACGGTTACCTCAATAGTCAGGTCGGTGGAGCCGGCTACAAAACCGATGTAACCCATACTGTGAACCACCTGAGTGCAATAGCCCGGAATGATTTGCCCCTGAGTGGTTTGTGTTGTTGTAGAGGCATAACCATCCAGTTGACACAAAATACAAGCCCCTGAACAGGTTTTGGCCAGGGGCGGATTGGAGCCTTGACAGACTGGGGGGAGTTGGGCAAAGGTTTGATGGGTAACAGTCCAAAACACCAGCGAGAACAGGAAAAATCTCATGTAAGACAGTTTTTCGTTTCAACAATACTTCGTAAAAGTAATCAGAGTCATTATAATATTTTTAGTTTGATTCGCAAACCGATATCTTATTCAAATAACGCCGAGGGGTAGCTGCTACAAAATGATCTTTTGCAGCAGCTACCCCTCAAACGTTTTTTCTATAAAACAATGCCCTGTTGGGCTCTTATCACC
>DLXL01000207.1:7266-9037 GCA_003448025.1 Saprospirales bacterium
CTGTTGGGCTCTTATCACCAAATGATAAACCTGACTGATTTTTGCTCCTGCCCGAATGAAGCGGTTAATACATACGCGCCTTTGGGTAATTTGTCCGTTTCGATCCGAACCTCAGCGCTTTGTGGTACCTCCAGCGAATGGTCGTATACCAGCTGCCCCATCATGTTATGGACCATAAGCGATACTTTAGGAGCCGTAGTTTCAATGTAGGCATGTACTGCACTTTCGCTGTTTGTCGAGTACCTAACCTGAAGCAGGTTGGTTTCATTTTGTTTTCCGAATGTATGCGCATTCTCAGCATTCCGTGGGTCCACAGTACAATCTGTGATTCCGCTGGCAAGCAACGCATCGCGCATGATGGGATAATTCGCAGGGACTTTACGCATATCTGCATATTGCTCGATATGGAGGAAACGGCTGGTAACAGAGGTTGAAACGGCACTTCCCGAACAAATGTCCCCTTGATTGTAGTTGTTTAAAAACCGTCCCTGAATATTGGTGGTTCCGATCAGTTGGTTGTAATTGTGGTTAAGGTGAGGCGCTTCATAGGTAAAGGGCCCCGGTGGAGCTGGACTGATATTGTTCACCGGAACATTCGTCAAAAAATCACCTACTTCTACCACAAAATCTTCCTGTGGTGTTTGCCGGGTGCCGTTGGAAATAACAAAATAAGGATCATTGGCATCTTTGGAGAACCCATGAAGTTGAATGAACCGGCTTCCAGGGTCATGGGTCGCCACGACTTCGGTTGTCACTTCAAAAACAGACTCCATTGTATGGGCCATATCACTGATCGTATAATTTCCATTTGGAAGACAAACCGTACTGTTACCGGCGCATCCTGAGGGGTCATGGCTCAGACATCGGTGAGCTCCGGCAATCATCAATGCATAGGCATCCAACTCCTTAAACAGATAGGCTGCCTGCTCCCCAGTCATTCCGTCATGTAAGGGGTGAGGCGCTTGCAATGCCAGGCAAATACGCGTTGCTGCCGGATTAAACACATAGGTACCCCAATAGTTACCTCCGTTTCCATCTTTTGAAACAACATAAAAAGTGTCTGTTCCAGAGAGAAATGTACTTAATCGGTAATCTAATCCATTGGTATTCAGAGTAGTATTAGCCGCAGCATATTGGCCGGACTGAAATTGGTTCATGGCTGTTTGCCAGGTGCTTTGCTGGGAAGCAGTAGGTACAATGTAGTTCACCGGAGCATCCTCATCGGGAATATCCAGGATAATACTTTTTGCAAAGTGCTCAAAACTTAGGTTGCCGGAACAGGCATCATAAGACAAATCATCGACAGAAAACTGTACTTCCAGCGCATCAATAGCCAGACCATGGTCTATTTTTGAATCGTCTTCATCAAACCATTTCAGCATGATCTCCTGGCCAGGCAGTACAGAAATTCGAAAATTGTGTCGAATAAATACACGGTTGGGAGGGTTATCCCCCACCAGGCTGGAACTTGATCCGGGAGTGTTTACCGGACTGATTCCATTCAGGAAGGGCACTTTGGCATAACCGTTTTCATTCGCTGTGAGTTGGGTGATCGCTGTATCTGCTACCAAATAAGAGAATCGCATCGGTTGTTCATTAGCAGAGCTGCTTCGCCTCCATTGTTCCAAATAATAAGAAACAGTAACCGATTGAAGGGGCTGGTTGGAATTGTTCTTAAACCGAACACCCCAGGCAAAATGGGTTCCACCGGAGCCTATCGATCCCAATGCACGATCTGTTGCAGGGCTGTTTTTTCGAAAACTATACAACT
>DLXL01000207.1:9171-11684 GCA_003448025.1 Saprospirales bacterium
CAAATACGTTCCACTGCTGGAGCCATCAGAAGGTTTTATTGAAAAAACGGAAGCATTGGTTCGGGCGGCATACCAATTGGGAAGTGTTGCATTGTTGACCCAATTGACTGTACTATTTGGCAGCGCATCAAAGGACTGCGTATAAACCATTTGGTTGTTGGTGATTGAAACCTGTGCCAGCGTGATTTGGGAAAGGAATGCCGCAAAAAAAAGTATCGAAAGTCTGTTGATTGGTTTAAACATAGCGTGAGCGAAGTTTGATTAAGCCTGGCTCCGGCTGCGCCGGAACCAGGCACGGGTTTAATAGGTTAGGGTGAATGTTTGGTTTTAGCATTTCAGGTTTTATTTCTTGTTTGCCTCTCCAATCTGACGCTTCAAATTATCTATCTCATGTTTCATTTCATCAATCATTTGTTGTTGTTCCTGTGTAGCTTTGATCAGAACCGGAATGAGGTCAGAATAATAAATACCGTATCTGTCCACATTGGGCATCACGTTACCGTTTTCATCTTTCTGTGGATCAATATTGCCATGTACTACTACCTCCTTTACCACCTCGTTTACTTCTTGTGCGATAAGCCCGATTTTAGTTCCCCAGTTCGGATGTTAATTCCATGTAAAGGAGACCGGTCTGAGTTTCATAACTTCTGCTAAACCATAATGGAGATTGGTGATGTTGGATTTTTCTCTGGCATCCGATGTATTAATGGTCCCATTGGTGGCGTAAACGGTTGTCCATCTCCCGAACGAATCTCCAAGTGATTTTACATTAGTATTAGTAGGGCGGAAGTAGTCGATACCAAACTCGAACTCACTTTCCGGAGTAGCGAAGTCGTTGGTTGACACTCTGAATACGAGGTTGCCGGTAGCGGCATCTCCAAGCCCTGCATTGGCAATGGTCCATTCTTTTCCCGATGCTCTATCCAGTTGCAGTCCGGCATAGTTGTTCGCATGCCCGGAGGTGATCCGTGCATAATTGTTCACAGCACCAGTCCCTTTAACATGCAGCGCTTCCAAAGGATCAGTGGTTCCTATGCCAACTTTTCCGGCTTTGGCAGTAAGGTCAATACTGCTTCCGGTAACCAGGTGCACGGCACCTGCCAAACTACCTAAATCAACATCGGTAACATTACCATAATAAGATCCCACATAGCCACGATAACCGTTGTTTTCCCAGAAACCCATGAATACCTGATCGGCAGCATTTAGTTTTAGCACCTGGCCATCTTCATCCGATGACACCTCAAGCCTGGTAGAAGGGTCGGTGGTTCCAATCCCTATATCACCGGCTTTAGCTGTTAGATCAATGGTATTTCCGGTAACCAGATGGACGGCGCCAGTATTACTGCCCAAATCTACATCAGCAACATTTCCAATAAAAGATCCTACATAGCCGCGATAAGCGTTGTCTTCATAAATGCCCATATAGGCCTTATCCTTAGCATTGATTTTAACGACTTCACCATCATCATTTGTTGTTACCTCGAGTTTAGCAGAAGGGTTGGTTGTTCCAATACCTACATCACCGTCTTTAGCAGTCAAGTCGATAGAATTGCCTGTAACAAGGTGTACCGAACCAGAAAGGCTTCCCAGGTCAATATCTGGAGCACTACCATAATATGAGCCAACATAACCGCGGTAAACATCCGTTTCAAAAAGTCCCAAATAGGTTTTATCCGGAGCATTAAATCGGGCAGCCATACCTAACACATTACTTGAGTTTACATCCAGTTTTGCTCCTGGAGTGCTTGTGCCAATACCAACATGTGTTCCATTATCAAACAGCTGTGAATTGCCGAGAGAAATACCATCCGGAGTGAACTTTGAAACATAATTAATCGTACCGTTGGCATTGGCAGAGCCGGGCAGTCCCATTGGCCCTTGTGGACCAGTAGCACCTTGCGGACCAGCCGGACCTGTCAAACCAATGGGTCCTTGTGGACCTGCGGGCCCTGTAGCTCCAGCCAGACCTGCCGGGCCGGTCAAACCAGTTGGGCCTTGTGGACCTGCAGGACCGGTAGCACCCTGTGGGCCAGCAGGACCAGTCAAACCGATGGGACCTTGTGGGCCTGGTGTACTGTTAGCGCTAAACAAGGCATAAGGCACACTCGTAAGCTGAGTGGTTCCTGCGATGCTATAATTGGAGCCGCCAGAGGGATCCGTTTCCGTTTTAATGAAATACGGCCCTGAAGCCCAATCAATGGCAGCAAATGTCCCGGTTACCGGAGTTCCGTTACCAATCTCCAGCGACACCAAACCATTGGCATTGGTATTTAGATGTTGGGTTTCACTATATACTACAAGTCCGTTAGCAGAACCTTTCAGGATGCTGATTTTCATTCCTACCGGCGTTCCGATGACCAATTCATCATTGCTGTTACGGATGACGGCCTGGTAACTCATTTTTTGTGGAGCCTGGGCAAATACAGATGCCGTTAGAAACAGCCATGCTATGAAGGAGAAGTACTTTTACATCTTGTTAGAATTTTATGATTTTAAAGGTTTTCAGGTCT
>DLXL01000557.1:0-2249 GCA_003448025.1 Saprospirales bacterium
TATCCTTTATTAACCAGTCTTTTGCTGTTTGCACTTGCTCTATGTTCTACCCATTGTGTAAAAAGCACCTTTGAGAATGGCAAGATCCTGGAAGCGGAAATGGAAATGATCCAGCCTAAGCGGTTTGAAAAAATACTGGCCATAGCAGAGCGCCAGGAGCAAGCCGCGACACGTAACGCCGAAATGCCAGCCGTGGAGGGAGCATTGTCAGACAACGATGAAAAGTCTGTAAACGGAGATGTTTTGCTGCTGGGGTCTGCCTTGTTGATGGCACTTGCCACCCTGGGTATACACAGGAGAAACAAAAAGAGGGTTGATCAAATGACCAGATGGGCCAAGGCCAATCCCGTAAAAGCCCAATGGTTGATTGCAGGGCTGCAGTTGCCACTTCTGAGTCTGGGCGTGCTGTCGGGGTACAACCTGAGGGCTTTAGGGCTTGAAATTTCAGACACAATGCCCATTTTGATGGCAGGGATAATGACCCTTGGTTTTTCATCCGTTCCTTTTTTGCCCAAACGAAAGACTATTGCTATGCCTAAAAAGGTTTTTCGGCAAAGATTAGCTTATTTGGGCATTACGCTTTCCAGTTTGATGATGGCCGTCGGGATTGGCAACAGGGTTGTGGACAAATACCCTGATTCCCCTGTATCACATGTTATAAAAAAGGCAGATCAGACCATTTTTTCCGACTCTGATACGCATAAGGTTGAGCCCGTTAAAACCACATCCGTTAAAAAGCACCACAAATTTGGAAAAAAATTGCGGTTATGGGTTGCCGGAGGAAGTTGTGTATTGGCAGTATTGCTGATCATTTTGCTTATTCCCGTGATTTGTGCAGGTATTTGCCTGGTCATTGGCGGATTCGCAGTAATATCGGAAAGTGTTGGGTGGGGGCTATTAGCCATTCTCGGTGGAGTGGGAATCACCTGGTTAGGGATCAAAGGCATAGCTGGTGCTGCCAAATGGTGCAAGAATAAAACCACCACAGATGAAAAAACCTAAGGTTTCTAAAGCCGACATAGCGTCTTTTATTCCGCAGAAAGCCCCGTTTATCATGGTGGATAATTTGATTAATGCCACGCCGGAAAAAATTGAAACAGATTTTCTGGTACTGGAAGAGAATATCTTTCTGGAGAACGGTACCCTACGGGAGTTTGCGCTGATTGAAAACATAGCCCAAAGCAGTGCTGTGGGGTTGGTGGTGTTAGAGAAGTTTGGTCAGGACAGGCCGGTGGAAGGATTTATGGGAGGCATTTCAAAACTGAAGGTATTTGACCTGCCCAGGGTAAATGACACCATTTATACCATCGTTACGCTGGTGACACAAATGGGCAACATGTTTTTAATGAAAGGCGAAAACTATGTCAATGGCAAAAAAATGCTTGAATGTGAAGTAAAACTCATTGGTGTTTAAGCGCATGTTTCGGAATTTTAAAAGCATGTGCGCTAAACTAACTGCCCCGTCATGGAAAATCTGAAATATACACTTAAGGAACAAATTATTGCAGAGCTGAATCTTCAGGATATTACACCGGAAGACATTGAAGACGATACCCCGCTGTTTGTAGAAGGGCTCGGCCTGGACTCCATTGATGCGCTTGAACTGGTGGTCATTATGGAAAAATACTATGGCGTAGCCATTACGGATGAATCTATTGGTGAAAAAGTGCTCTACTCTATCAATACCATGGCAGCCTATATTCAGGAAAAAAATGCCGAAAAGCAATGAAGATCTTTATCACCGGCATTGGAGTGGTTAGTGCCATTGGTTTGAACGCCGAAGAAAACCTCAATGCGATAAGGTCGGGACGAACAGGAATTTACCCGTCAGATCAACACCATTTAATGATGGGAGAGGTGAAGTTGAGCAATGACCGGCTCATGCAGATGCTACAACTTTCTCCGGAAGACTATTCTCGTACCACCCTGCTAGGCCTGATGGCAGCCAGGGAGGCCTGGAAAGGTCATTCAAACCACCCGGACATACGCACAGGACTGGTTTCAGCTACTTCTATTGGTGGAGTGGATCGGATGGAGCAACACTATTTTGACAGTCTGAAAGCGGGAAGATCCGACACTGATCCCAGGATGATCCATGAAAACGGTCGTACTACCGAAAAAATGGCTCAGGCATTAGACATAACAGGATACATCAATACGATTTCAACTGCCTGTTCTTCCGGGGCAAATGCCATCATGCATGGCGCGCGTCTGATGGCAGGAAACAGACTTGACCGGGTATTGGTGGG
>DLXL01000557.1:2351-4805 GCA_003448025.1 Saprospirales bacterium
TCATTGGTGGGCGGAACTGATCCAATTACCCTGTTCAACATCAAGGGGTTTTCAGCCCTGAACATTTATGATCCCGACATATGCAAACCTTTTGACGATTCCAGAAAGGGCTTGAATTTGGGGGAAGGTGCTGGTTTTTTAGTACTGGAGAATGAGCACAGTATTTCCATCACGAACAACACACCCATTTGTGTCCTGTCCGGATGGAATAATGCCACCGATGCCTACCATCAAACCGCAAGTTCCCCCACCGGAGATGGCGCCTATCTTGCCATGCAGCAGGCGCTCGTAAAGGCAGGCATTGGGCCGGAAAAAATTGATTACATCAATGCTCATGGTACCGGCACCGGCAACAACGATCTGTCTGAATCCATCGCCATTCAACGGATGTTTGGAGAAAACATCCCGAAATTTAGTTCCACCAAAGGTTTCACCGGACATACGCTGGCCGCTGCCGGCGCACTGGAGGCCATTTATTGTGTGCAAGCCATCCAACATCAGGGAATTCCCCCTAATTTGAATTTCGCAACGCCGATGAAAGAAACAGGGATGATTCCCCAAACCACCTATGCCTCAGGAATTCGTCTGGATCATGCGCTGTCCAACTCCTTCGGTTTTGGCGGGAATTGTACTTGTTTGATTTTCAGCAGAGTATAAGATATGCACATTACGGCCACTTCAACCATTTCGCACCAACCGAGCTTCCAGCAAGACCATTTTTCGGTCTTGCTATCGGAGTTGAAATACCCGTCTGCACTAATCGCTCCGGATTACAGTGAATTCATTCCGGCGATGGACCGTAGGAGGATGAGCCAGGTACTGAAAATGGCCATTGCCTGTGCGCTGGATTGCCTGAAGCAAACCGGCTTGAAACAACCTCAGGCAATTATTGTAGGAACCGGGTTGGGATGTGGCGTAAACACAAAGACTTTCCTGGATAATATCTACAAGGCGGATGGCGGACTGGTTTCTCCAACTGCCTTCATTTTATCTACCCATAATAGCATTGCAGGTCAGATTTCCCTGATCTTGAAAAACCAATGCTACAATATAACGCATACACAAAACAGTTTGTCTTTTGAACATGCTTTACTGGACGCCATGCTTTGCATCCAAAATGGCGACACCCATGTACTGGTAGGCGCTGCAGACGAAGAACAGGGCCAGTTGTATCATTTGAACGCACGGCTGAACAGGTCAGATTTTGAGATAGCTTCCGGGGCCTCCTTCCTGACCCTCTCAACAGAAGGCGGCCAAAATCAAACGATTAATCTTGTGGAAGTTCAAACATTTGGATTGACCAATAACGTTTCAGAAAATATCTCAGTGTTTTTATCCTCAAAGGGACTATCTCCAGAGGATATTGATCTTGTTTTGTATTCCAACAGTATTGATCATACCTGCCACACTTTGATCGATATTTTTGGAGTCCGCAAATTATTTGATTATCAAAAAATTACAGGCATTTACCTGACCAATTCAGCCTTTGCGGTATGCTACGGCTCCAATTTATTATCGCAGGAAAACCACCCTTTATTCGGCAACAGCCTTCGCAGGGTACTGGTCTGCAACAACCTGATCCCTGAAAATCTTGGACTCACGTTACTGGAGAAAAAACAACTCAATTCTTGAAACTCATTAATGATTTATATACGGTAATGAACAGCGCCCCACATCCTGCGGGGTTCATTATTGCCATTGTATTCAAGCCAGATCATATTATTTATACCGGTCATTTCCCGGGCCACCCGGTAACCCCGGGAGTGGTTCAACTTCAACTGGTTCATGAGTTGTTGGAAGAAGAGCTTGACCAAAAATTAAAACTAAACAATATCTCTCAATGCAAATTTTTAAAAGTACTAAATCCTTTAGAAACACGCCAATTAGAAGTACATATCGATATTACAAGCGTTGAAGAACATTTACATGTGAAGGCTTGGGGGGAAAATGACGGACAAATTTTTTTCAAGCTTCAGGCGGTATACCAGTTTTTAACCTGACCGATAATAATCCAAACGCGAAGAACATCCAATAGATTTTCCCACATGGACAAAACGGTGCTTCTGAAAACCCGAAGCCTCGTATCCCAGTGATTCAATGTACACTATTAAAAGAAAACCCGGACAGAGTCTTCACTCTGTCCGGGCTCCCTATTATCCCCCTGTTGCCACCTCAGGAGGGGCTACCGAATAAAGAAATGCTCCCATCAGTCCCAGGGCAAGAAGCCAGTACAGGGCATTGATAAGCAGATTGGTGAGGGTGTTGCGCTGGAAGAGCCCGTTGGAGATCAACACAAGTACCGCTGGAAATCCTGTCGACCAGGCGCCGTGGAAAAATCCGTGTACAAACTGGCTCCAGCCGGGTTCAGTGTGGCTGGCATACCCATTCATGCGCCAGGAAATCACCATGGAAATTACGGTAGAAAGACCCATCATCAGGCCCATATTGCCTTCC
>DLXL01000557.1:4971-5182 GCA_003448025.1 Saprospirales bacterium
GGATGGTAGTAAATGTAACCAACTACCATAGGGATCAAGCCACCAATGAAAATTGCTAAATATTGGTTCATAGCAGAACAAAAGAGTTAGTGAACAGAGTTAAAGACGTTTGAAATTTGGCACAATGTAAACACTGTTTATCATTTACCAACTTTTTATACGTTTTTTTGCTCGTTCGTCCCCCTGCCCCGACTATTATCCCGGGAATGAA
>DLXL01000557.1:5354-5529 GCA_003448025.1 Saprospirales bacterium
ATATCCCGGGAATGAATGCCCGGGTTATTCTTTTGCGACCTCTACCCGGTAACCGGATTTGCGTAAGAGCGCCACTACGCCTTTGGGGCCACCGAGGTGTCCGGCTCCTACGGCAAACAAAGTGGGTTTTTCGGCCATCATACGGGCCATCACCGGAATCCAGTTTTCATTGCGT
>DLXL01000557.1:5682-7130 GCA_003448025.1 Saprospirales bacterium
ACCGGAATCCAGTTTTCATTGCGTTTCTGCAACAGGATATATTCATATTCACCCATGCCCTCTTCGTTGCCTATGCTCTGTTGCATGGCATTGATGTCCTGATCCTTATACAGTTTCAACAAACCATCCAACTGACTTTCGCCGGTAGCCAGGGAATCCATGCTTTTGAGTCCGTCAACCAGCATTTTAGCCTGTGCTGCATAAGGAATGCTGTCAAAAACCGACATCTGATAGGCCGCTGTTTCCAGTCCGGCAGATTCAAGCTTACGACGGCGCGACATCTTGTAAAGTTCCATTTCCACCGAGGTGATGGCGCCTCCTGCCAGGGGCTGTTGTTCGTCGGAAGTAAACAAGGAGCTGAGAAACAGCGGTTTCATGCGCTCAAACATCCCTCCGGGCAGACCTTTTTCGGCCATCTTGGTCTTCACAAGCTTGTAATCTTCAGGTGGCAGCAGATCCTTGAGGGTTTTACCGCCTGCCATAAAAGATTTAGTGATCAGGCTCATCTGACTACGCAAATTAGTCATTTCCTTCATGTCTATTTCAAAAGTCACGCGCTTCACATTGTCGAGGGCCTCTCGGACGGCGCCTGGCAGCTCGAACTCATCTTTCGGGATCATGTGGATGGTACCATAGAGGTATGAAGGTTTTTTCAGGCCTTTACCACTGATAGACCATACCAGCGATTTTTCAGTAGGTACGATAGCGGCAGCCTGCGGAGATACTGCAGCTTTTTGGGAAGACTGACAGGCCTGAGTGGCCAGGAAAAGCAGGAAGAGAAGATAATGAATGCGCATTTGATGGATTTAACGGGTTTAATAAGGCTCATAATGCTGCAACCTTTATGGTCGCCGGCCTTGTACGAGGATTTTGAAACGTATAAAGGGGTGGAATTGTTTTTTGTCACAAGGGGGCAAGGAGGTTTGCCATTACCGTAATCTATCTGATGACCGCACCAGGTTTTCATCTTTTTTGATGGCGCGGTAGGCCAGGAGCAGGAAAACAATCGTCAGCACTGGCGGGTAGGCGCCGATGCCGGGCTGTATGCTGGCTGTATCGGGCAGGCGCTGTGCATTGAGTGCGCCCAGAGATGCGTAGAGTACGATAAGGATAAAAACACCCAGAGCCAGTATGCCCGCGACTTGCATCTGTTTGGGGCGGTTTTTGTACAGGAAAATGGCGCCAATAATGCCGATAGTCAGCATGAACAGGCTGTATCCGGCAGGGTGTTCTTTGGACCAAAAAGTGCCATCAGCAAAGAAGTTATCGCCGGTGGCCAAAAGAGCTGCCTGATCGCCGGTTGCAGTAGCTAACGGCAGGAATAAGGGACAAACCAGGGCAATGGCTGCCAGAAGTAGATAAATGGTTTGAATGCGTTGAATCATAATGCTGGAATTAAGGGGGCGAAGATAAATAGTGTTTTAGGGTTTTAGTGTTTTAGTGTTTTG
>DLXL01000221.1:0-284 GCA_003448025.1 Saprospirales bacterium
TGTACATACCGTAGGTTTTTGAAATCCCTACAGGTCCGAACCACCGGCGACAGCCTACTCGCTCCTAAGGCTCTTCACCGGATTCATCAGTGCCGCTTTGATGCTTTGGAAGCTCACGGTAAAAAATGCAATGGCCACTGCAGAAAGTCCCGCCACAGCAAACATCCACCATTGTATATCAATGCGATAAGCGAAATCAGCCAGCCACTTTTGCATAAAGTAGTAGGCCACAGGCGATGCTATGAGGATGGCAAGGAGCACCAGTTTCAAAAAATCCTTAGCCC
>DLXL01000221.1:456-850 GCA_003448025.1 Saprospirales bacterium
CAGCCCCCAGTACTTTCCGGATGCCGATCTCCTTGGTGCGACGCTGCGCGGTGAAGGTGGCCAGCCCAAACAATCCCAGACAGGCGATCAAAATGGCCAGTACGGAAAAGCCGAGTAACAACGTGCCCGCCCGGTGCTCGCTGCGGTACTGGCGGTCGAACTGCTCGTCCATAAACTCATACTGGAAGGGCAGGCCGGGCGCGGTTTTTTCCCAGATTTTTTTGATACCGGCAATACTTGCGCTCAAATCATCTGTTTTCAACCGGAAAGAAATACTGGACGGGTAGTCACCCCGGAACATCAGCAGGGGTTCTATTTCATCGCGCAAACTTTCAAAGTGAAAATCCTCTACCAACCCCACTACCTCCAGCACTTCGTAGGCATTGGTTTCAAC
>DLXL01000221.1:989-16562 GCA_003448025.1 Saprospirales bacterium
TGTAGGCATTGGTTTCAACATTGGTGAGTCGATAGATCTTTTGTCCAACCGGACTGGAAAATCCAAATGCCCTGGCCGCCGCGCGGTTGATCACCACGGCATTACTGTCGGCTGGCGCTTTGCCATCGAAAGGACGGCCCTCCAGAAGTTTGATCCGCATGGTGTTGAGATAATCGCCATCCACCCACCAGGTATTCAGGGAAAGGCCGTTTTCAGGAATAAAAGGAAACCCTTTGAACAACACCTGATCGCTGTGATTATCGTTAGTGGGCAAAAATCCGGAGATCGTGCCGCTTTCCACCATGGGGAGCGACAGCACTTCCGATTTGAAGGTTTCCGCCTTTGGCCCCAGCGTAGAGGCTTCGGTGACCACCAGTACCTGCGAGCGGTCGAAGCCCAGGTCTTTATGCTGGATAAAGTCCATTTGCTTCCAGGTTACCATAGCGCCTATAATGAGGATCAGGGAGGTCACAAACTGAAAGGTCACCAGTGCATTGCGCAACCACTTCGCCCCACCTGCCCCGCCGGCCTGGTTGAATTTCAGCACCCTTACCGGCTGAAAGCCCGATAAAACGAATGCCGGATAAAGGCCCGCCAGCAACCCGGTCACCAGAATAAAACCCAGTGATCCAAACATCAACTCAGGGTTTTGGAAGGGGTTAAGAGAAAGGGTTTTCCCGGAAAATGCATTGAAGGCAGGCAAGGTAAGCCAGACCACCGGCAGGGCAAGCAGCCCGGCAAGCAGGCTCAGCACAACAGATTCCGTGAGGAATTGCCCCATCAATTGGTGTTTGGCAGAGCCCATTACCTTGCGTACACCCACTTCGCGTGCACGCTGGGCGGAACGCGCAGTGGAGAGGTTCATGAAATTAACGGCCGCCAGCAGGAGAATAAACAAGGCCACGGCGCCAAATACCCGTACTACCGCCAGACTTCCGTTAGGCTCAAGATCACCATTGCGGTTCCCTCCCTGCAGGTGGATATCCCTGATTGGCATCATCCCCAGCACCACTTTGGTGCCGTTTTTCTCCATTTCATCCCAGGATTGGTTCAGGACTTTTTCAGCCGCCGCCCCGATGTATCGACGCACGATTTTAGGCCATTCCGCCTGGAAAGCCTCCGGCCGGGCATTTTCCCGGAATAACAGATAGGTAGCATAATTGAAGCTCAGCCACTCGTTGTTTTTAGGATCCTCATAGCTGAGCATGGATATCAGAAAATCAGCCTGCAGGTGCGAATTTTCCGGGGATATTGCGCATCACACCGGTGATTTTTGCCTGTGTTTCCTCGTTGAATTTCAGGGTTTCACCGAGCGGACTTCGGCCGGCAAAGTATCTACGGGCCACCCGCTCTGAGATCACTACAGTGTTGGGCTCGGCGAGGGCCGTATGGGGATCCCCCTCCAACAGCGGGAAAGTGAACACCTGAAAAACGGACGGATCGGCGGCCAGTACTCTCTTTTCGGTGAAGACCTCTTCATTTCGTTTCACACGCAGCGAACCGCGGTCCCAAAAACGACATACCTCCTCCAGTTGCGGGTAATCTTTTTTCAGCGCTGCTGCCATGGGCGCAGGCGCACAGGACATGCTGATATCCGCGCCGCTGAACCGCACGTCGCCATGTGTTCGGTAAATACGATCGGCTTTTTCGTGGAAACGGTCAAAACTCAGTTCATCTGCCACCCACAATCCTATGAGCAGGCAGGCTGCCAGGCCGATGGAAAACCCCAGTACATTGATGGCAGTGTACCCGGATTGCTTCCGGAGGTTTCTAACGGCAATTTTAATGTTTGAAAGAATCATAGCTTAATAAGGAAAAATCAACAGGGATCCGATCAATACTGCGTCAAAGCAGGTGCCAGTTAGCATCCTATTGATTATCAAACATTTAAAAAATATCCTGTGTCCGAATTCGGACATATCGGTGTACGCCGGTGGACACACCAACGCCGTTTCGTTCACCTTAATTTGCCTACCCGACTCCTGTAACACATCTGTAAAAGTCAGTTTTGCTCTTCCACACATATAGCATGCAAACACGGTCCAAAAAACAAAAAACCCTCCTTGAATGCTCAGGGAGGGAAGATTGTTTCCACGCATGATTAAATGTCTGAAGCTTCAAAGACTTTATTATATGTGTGGGTTTTGCCTCTTTTATTTCCGGCAACAAGGGATTTGTAACCGGCTACTGATCATTTTTTATCAAAAAGTTCACGGCTCTTGTTGGAGGCGCATAAAGCAGAGAATACATCACCATTAAAATCAAAGTTTATGGCAAACTACACGCAAAGCGGCAGCCTGAACGACCGCTCCTACAACCTCAACGCCACCATGCAGCCCATCGGGCCTTCCTTCACCGTGCGCAAATTGCGTATAAGGTCATCGTTGGAGTTAGAACTTGCCGGCACTGTTTCTGCTCAGGCACTCAGCGCCTCCAACGGGATTCTGTTTGAAATCCGGGTAAACGGCACGCTTCCTAATTTCAAAATTCAGGGCTCACTAAAAGCCGGGGACCTGAACGATTCCATTGTGATGAAAAGCGTTTACACCTCCTTGCCCATAGGCACTTATACCGTGCAGGTATACGCACAGGCCGCGCCCGGAGGTACCGCCACCGGTGTAATTCTCGACCCTGGCGGTTGGGGAGAGCGGATTCTGGCAACGGAGATTTAATTGGTTAAACAAGCAAAAAAGCCCTCCCCGATTAACCGGGGAGGGCCAATTGCTCAAAGTGTTCGTCATTGATCTATTGTTTCACAAACTTCTCCATTGCGATTACCTTGTCATTTTCCAGCACCTGCAGGAAGTATAATCCATTCGGCAGGGCCCCGGCTTGTACGGTTTGTTGCTCCGTTCCTGGCGCGGTTTCCAGCTCCTGCAGCATCCGGCCGGCGAGGTCGGTGATGCGGAGGCGCATGCCCGGGCGTGCAGGTTGGGGCAGGGTGACGGTGAAAGTGGCGGAGGTAGGGTTGGGCTGCAGAGTAATATATACCCTGCTATCGCCTTGGTTTGAAGTTCCAGAATTGCATAGAACCGTCACTGTAAAAGTACATGTTGCCGTATTGTTGCTCGCGTCTGTGGAAGTGTAGGTAACGGTTGTTGGTCCGCTTGTAAATGGCGTTCCACATCCGTGACTGCTAGTAAGGGTTGATTGATTCGGACAATTATCTGTGCTTATCGGGCTTGACCAAAAGGCATTCCCCGTACAAGCCCCGTTTACGAGCACTCCGTTTACGGTAATATTTGGCGGGCAAAGCACGAATGAAGGTGGTGTTGGGTCGGCTATTACCGAAACTGAGAAATTGCAGGTTGCGGTACTTGTCAAGCCAGAAAACAAATCCTGTACCTGGGCAGTATAACCTATGGAATAAGTTCCCAATGGGACAAGTGAGCCAGAGGTCGGCCCTAAAGTTTGGGTAAGTGTATAGCCGGTGCAAAACCCCGTTGTGTTGGCAATAACCAACGGCCACTGAATAGCCTCGTCGCCCGAATGATCACAATCCATGATACTTACCGAGCCAGGACATTGGGTAAATGCAACGCTACATTGGGCGGAAAGGCTTATTGTCTGTAAGAGGCAGAATCCCAAGACGAGGAGCCCTCCAAATGTATTTTTCGCATATTCCATAGAATGGAACGATTTAGTCTTGAGAACATATATATCCAAAAAATTGAAATTTTTCATTGTAAAAAATTTGTGTTTGAGGGCAGACTAAAGACCGATGTAATTAGTCTGCCCATGAAACGAAAAAGAATTGTCGGATATCTGATGGCATTGCAATGTTGTCAATACCAATCCGTCCACCAATGGAAAGGCACATAGTCTTTGCCTAATTGAAGCTTAAATTGAATTAATGTAACTGGATCAATTTTAGCGGTGTGCGTGGACGTGATGCTGTCTTTGCGTGGATGCAATTTCCGTTTGTGCCAGACTTCACTAATTTTTACCTTAGGTAAGATATTTGTCTGGGCAATTGGATGGTAGGGGCCGTTGGCTGGAATAACCTCTTCAAAGGCACAATTGCAGCCATGAGCCTTTTCTCTACCGTAAATTTTTCCATCAAATTCAGCCCAAATTTCAAAATCCTTTGATCTTGCCAGACACAAATGTCCTTTTTTGATGATGCTTTTTCGCAAGCGAGTTTTGGCTACAATCTTGTGCTGTCGCCAGAATTGCGTTGACCTGAACTTGCCCTTCAATTTGTAGTTTTTTCCATCAACTTGGAATTTCGCTGTGTCTTTGATACGGTGATTTTTGGTGCAACGGTCCACAACTACCGTAATTTCTTTGACAATCGTACACTCTGCGCCATTTGCACAGTGGGACGTATACTGTACAGGATACACTCCTGATTGGTCATAACGCACTCTGACATGCTTCCGCCTATCGTTTTTATCCTTTTTATCAGAAAAAGGCCATGGGGCAATGGCCGTATGGTTAGGAAAAATCCAGGTACCCTTCTCGTCTCCATAGAAATCTACCCTGCCGTCTGGACATGCTTTGTATGTAAAGTTGGCTTCACAAGGGCTGATGTTTACTGTAGTCGTTGAGGTACTAACACAATTACTTGCATCGGTAACGGTCAACGTGACGGTGTAGTTCACTCCGCCAGCAGGTACTGGGCATGGGATGCCAAGATACTGGTGCGTTTCTCCGGAAATGGCATTTGGATAGGTTATGACTGTTCCGTCACCATAGTCCCAAGTGTAACTGATGGGGCAATGACCTCCTTTGCTCAGGTTATTAAATTTGACATCAACGGTCGTTGTACCTGAAGAGCCACATTGATTTGGGCAGAAGTTGTAACTGCCCACCTCAACCCCAGCTTCGCAATCCACGATTTTTACCGGTTTTGTAATGGCATGTGTACAACCATACTTGTCCTTAATGGTCATCGTAACAGAAACAGATGTTGCGCCCTGAAAATCAAAAGTAACCAAAGAGCCAGTGCTGGGGAAGGCCGAATACCCCGGGCAACTCCACGACACGACATCCGATGCCGAATCCATACCATAAGCTAAAAACTGAACCTGGTACCCACAAGGCAGTTGGTTTGCAACAAAGTCCGGGTCAATGACTGGAATTTCAATATCCCCTTCAGATGTGCAGGTATCGTTCGAGGCAGTGACCGCTACTAATGAAATGGTATAGTATCCCCCCTCTGTTGCCATGAATGTAGGATTTTGTTCCGAACTAATCGTTGGTATGGATGCACCGGTCGGCACATATATTGCCGTCCAAAAATACTTACTAAAACCGCTTGGACCGCTCAAGCTCACAACATAGTCGGTGCCACCAGAACAAGTTGCTGTGTAGGTGACATCGCAAGAGGTTGTCAAACGATCCTCATGCGCCTCTTCGCAATCACTTTCATCGTCTTCCTCGGGCGCACGTGCTGCAAACACAAACAGATTCGGGTCATCCAGCGCAGTCGTCGAGGTATTTAGCGTCCAATCATCATCTTCGTTGTATGGCATATCGCAACTTAGTTCGAGTAAATGACGGCAAACGACCACCCCAGCTGCATCAAACCATTCAACTTCCAAGTTCTGCGGCGAGGCAGTTCTTTTCAAATAAATGATAAAATCGTTGTCAATCGCATCCCCGTTAGGAACACCAGTCAAGTTATCCTCAAACCACTCAATGTAGTTTGGGGTGCCGTCTACCTGCACCCATTCGTCGGGATCTGCGCAACAAATTTCGGTGCCACAAATCCCACTTACCCGCACTTTTTTTATGTGCAAATCGTCAGTGTACTTATTTACCAAATACATGGAGTAAGCACAACAGGAAGTATCCACCTCTGGCGGGTTACAATCAATTTTGACACTGGTACACATCTCCTGAATGTTGCATTGGTCAAAAACCGTAACACATATCTGGTGGTATCCATTTTCCAGGATATTGAACGTCCAAGAACCAGTAGCAGGGGTGATAACTTGCGGTACATTTTCACCGTCCAAAATTGGCGGAGTAGTAAACTGATAGCAACTGTCGAACTGTGGCGCCGTAACCGTCACCATACACCCGTTTTGCGTTACCGTAAATCCTTGCGCGATGAGGCTATTGAATGTCGACGAGCTAGCGCAGCAGCTCGATCCGCTGCATTGTTCTACACAAAAATTATCTACAAAAACCATCTCAGTAGGGCTGGAGCCTCCACCAAAGTCCAGCGGAATGCCAATCCCGCTTACCCCCTGCATCACCATATCAAAATCTGCGAGGCTTGAGGATGTCCATTGACCGTACTGATTAGAAGGGTATGAAATGCCGTTTGACAATCCAACTGGAACACAGATCCTGGTCCAGGTATTTCCTATAGCCGGATTTACCACAAAGGTTGCCCGTTTGGTAAAATTAAGTGGGTCATTCCCTTGATAAATGGTTAATGCACCTGCCCCGGTACTAGGATTTGCGGGATTCCCGTTATCATAGCGGATATCAAAACAGAGGCAGTTATTGAATTTTTGAGTCCAGTTCCCATTATAATCAGATGAGTTATTATACATCCAGCTGGCGCCTTGGTCGTCGTTCCCTTTCAATACCATCGAGCCTGTAAACGGGTCTGTGATAACCGAAATGGCACCATTTACGGTAGCCCATTGTCCGGTACCGCCCGCCTCAAAATCCTCGATGCATGGGCAATCCTCTACTCGAATGTCAAATTCACAATAGCAGGTATCATTGCCACAAATGGCCTTTAAAACCAAGTTCTACAAACCCACAGCATTTAAATCACTTGCAGGGATGCTGAGGTTGAAATTGGGGCCTGACATTGGACCCGAAATCATACTGCCGTTTGGTTTAGTCAACATCCACGACATCGGAATATTGGGCGGACACGCATTTCCTTGACAAGAAAAAATGCCACTCATTGTCCAGGGAATCAGCCCTTTACACTGTGCTACCAGCGTATCGCCACATACCGCTGGTTGATTGGGCGCGCCCTGATATGGGCGATACGAGATATCGGCCCAGGTGCCACAAAAACAGGTGTCGGCACATTTTTCTACACAAAAATTATCTGCAAAAACCATCTCCGATGGGCTAGGCCCTCCCCCAATTCCAAAATCCAGCGGAATGCCAATCCCGCTTACCCCCAGCATCACCATATCAAAATCCGCAAAACTGGTGGAGGTCCATTGGCCATATTGGTTTGACGGGTATGCCGTTCCGTTAGACAATCCAACAGGTACGCAAACCCTTGTCCAGTTATTCCCTATGGGGGTATTCACCACAAAGGTTGCCCTTTTGGTAAAATTGAGTGGACTGCTGCCTTGATATATGGTTAATGCACCTATCCCGGTAGCTGGATTTGCGGGATCTCCGTTATCATACCGGATATCAAAGCAGAGGCAGTTATTGAATTTTTGGATCCAGTTACCATTATAGTCAGATGAGTTATTATACATCCAACTTGCACCTTGGCCATCGTTCCCTTTCAATACCATTGAGCCTGTAACCGGATCTGTGATAATAGAAACTTGTCCGGCAAGAGCCTGCCACTGCCCTAAACTGCCTGTGTCAAAGTCTTCGATGCAGTCATCGTCCCCGCAGCCCGGCGTTTCGATGATTATCTCGCAATAACACGTGTCCAAGCCACAAATTCCCGCTATCGTGAGGGTGTAAAGCCCGGAGGCTTGGAACGACGAGTTGGGGATGGAAATCAAGAATCCAGTGCCGTTCGCGGTGCCCTGGTCCACTTGCCCCAGACTTGGATGGCTCAAAGTCCAGGACATCGGAGGCATTGAAGGGCAGCTGTTTCCTTGACACATAAAGTCGCCGCTCAGGTTGAATGTCGGGAAATTACACTGCCAAAACGCAATCTGGCCACAGGCAATCGGTACATTGGGGCCGCTGTTTGGCTTGTAACTCATGTTTGAGAAAGCGTTTGGCTGACAAGCGCAAACTGGCGGAGGCACACACGCTCTAAAACTCACATCATCAATGGCCACATCGTTACCGATACTTGTGGTAGCGAGCATTCGTATCTGAAGCGTCACCAAGCCTGTTTGCGTAGCTGTGTATTGTGCACACAGCCATTTCCATTCGTCTTTGTTTTCCATCAACAAAGCCGTTGAGGCAATTGGGCTGCCGTTCACCCAGAGCGCCATTTGTGGGTCGTCGTAATTTTTCGTTGGGATTACAAGGTTGTTGAACCACGCGGAAAAAGAGTAAGTCGTGCCAGCCGTCACGCTCACCTGCTGCTCCCAGGCAACAGGCCCGCCATAGCCATCCACGATGAGCATTGACCCCGTAGTGGTGTAATTCGTGTGGTCAATACAAGCCCACTGGTTATTGGCAGTGTACACCTGACCATAATTCAACACAGAATAGCTGCCTATAGCGGTGGGCCCACCAGGGTTGAAGTAGTTGTAGTCATTAGTGAAACACTGATTTCCGAGACTAAAATCCGGGTTGCACACAAGTTCTGGCCCAAACATACTGCCCATTGGGCAACAAGGCGGGGGCGATACCGAAGGAGGGCATTGATAAGAAAATGGCCTCGAACAGGTGACAAGAACGCCGTTATTGTTCCAGGAAGTAGAAACCGTAATATCATGCTGTGCAGCCCCTGTCACTTTGAAAAAGGTGGACTGAAAACTCTGAGCCGGAATATAGTTTGGGGGGTATGTAAGTTTATAGTGCTTGTTGCTGACCATCGTGGCTGTCCAGCCGGCAGCAGGGGTCACGGAAGCAAAGCTGCCAACCGCGACTTTGAGGTCAATTTCATTAAAACAATAGGCGTCGTTGTTGCTAACATTCAAAATGTACGAACAGGTATCAGAAGATATGGGCAACTGCACAACATCCATATAAATATCCTCGCACGAACAACTCGGGCAATTCCCAAAATTCCTTACCACCTGTTGCGATACCCCTAAATCCACCAAATACTCCCCACTTGCCGGCACATTGGGCGTCCAGCCAGGCAGCACAGCCTCCCTACAATAGTATTGTCCCTTGGGTAAATCGTAAAATGCATAAGCCCCATTGGCATCTGTGAGTTGCTCATCAATCAATACATTGTCTGCATTGAACAATTGCACCGTCCAGCCCGGTATAACCGGCTGATTGCTATACGGCAAGCTGCCACACTCCCGGTACTTCACCCCAATAATGCTCGCATTGTTCGGGTCCGGACAGGAAACCAGCTCAAAGCCCGGGAATAGCGTGCAGCTTTCGCCCAGGCCGCAGGTATACTCCCAGGTAAAATTGCCGTTGGTCACCAGATCATGCGGCAGGGTAAAAATCATAGGGAAACTGGTGCCAAGGGGCACAAACGGACCCGAATGGGTTAACTGCACCATGTTCGGCGCCAGTTGCTGCCCGGTCCAGCCACCAACGGTATTGGCACTCCAGGATTCAAATGCCCCCGGGTCAATAAATACCGTGATGCTTGGGGTACATTCCGAAGTGTTGTCAATTTGAACCCTGTACTTACATGGCTCATAGTTGATAAAAGTGGGTGTCAGCGAGGAGCAGCCGCCCTGGGCCTGGAGTTTATTAGCCGAAAAAAGGACAATCAAAGCGATTATTCCCAGCCAGTGACGATATTTACCCGCATTTTTCAGTGGTGTAACAGTCCAAAGCTTCATATTCGCAGTGTGTTTGTAGGGTGAAACGGATTTTTTATGCTTTACACCCTTTTATTTCCGCACGCTTGCATTATGTAACCGGTAAGGCGAAATATTTGAAAAAAAATGAAAGCAATACCTCTCTTGCTATCCACCATATGGCTTTCTATAGCCTTTTCCGCTGCGGTTATTGCGCAAAATCCTGCTCCTGCCGACTTGGCAGAGACTACCTATCAGTCTGGCAGAGACTTGTTTGCAAAGGAAAAATACGCGGATGCGCAACTACAGTTCGAAGAGTCCGCTCGCCTTTGGAAGCTGATCGGTCCGGATGGCGCCTCCGCCAGCGCCGATGCCCTGCATTATGCCGCACGCTGTGTGTTATACCAAGGAAAAAGGGAGGAGGCGATGGAGCAGTTCAAACTCGCTTACGAAATGAGGCTGGCACTCGATCCCGCCAAGCCATGTGACCTGGCCGAGTCGCTCCGTGAAATGGGAAAACTGTACCTAAGTTTGGGCGAATATGCCCATGCAAAAGAGCATTGCGAAGGCGCGTTGGCTCAGGCCATAGCCTGCTACGGAGAAGGAAGCACACAGGAGGCAGACATGATGAACAATTTAGGGGTGGCTTTGCTCCGTTTGGAACAATATCAGCAGGCCATCGCCACGCAGGAACAGGCACTCATGATCCGGCAGAAAGCCTTGCCCGCCAATCATCCTGATCTTGGACAATCTTACATGAATCTTGGCGAGGCTCAGAAAAACATTGGAAAAATCAAGGAATCGCTCTTTTACTATGAAAAAGGCCTTGCCATTTTCAAAATCGAACCTCAAAAACACCTCAAAGATCTTGCATATGCATACAATGAGATCGGGCAATGCCACCTGGCCAATAATGATTATGCCAAGGCTTCTGAAAATTTAGAGCGGGCAGATTCCATCATGGTGGTGATAAATGCCGACACGAGTTCGGCCTATTCCTATGTATGCGCTCAAATGGCGCAATTGCAGATGATGCAGAAAAACTTTCCCAAGGCTATTGAATGGTACACCAAAGCGGTAGATATATGGAGACGATCTTTTAAAAATCCTAACACTCAGCTCGGCTCTTTGATCATCAACCTGGGTTTTACCAAAATATCCAATGAAGATTTTAAGCTGGCATTAGCCGACTTTCAGGAGGCAAAGAAAATCTATGAAAGTGTGTTGGGGCCTCAAAGTAATTTAGGCGCCGTTGCTGATATGTGGATAGGCAACACTTACCGAAAATGGTACCTGAAAACCAAAGAAGACAGCTTGCTGGTAAAGGCACGCATGCACTATCGTTTGGCAACACCCATTAAGGAAGGCCAACTGCTGAATGAACATACGGCTGCTGGTCAGCGAAAAGCACTGAGCGATGCGGTATCTATCTTTGAACGGGCGATCAGTGCCGAGACGCTGCACCTGGCATTACATCCTGAAGATTCCCCCGAATACGCCTGGCATCTCAGCGAGGCCGTTCATGGCTTTCAGCTTTTAGTAGATAGCAGGGAGGCCAATGCCCGGTATTTTTCCGGAATTCCTGATGCCGATCTGAACCGGGATTCAACGATCCTGGCCCAAATAACAACGCTGGAAACGGAAAGGCAGACGCTTTTGGAGAAAGGCGCAGGTCTCACAGATTCACTGGTGCTGTCGCTCAGCACACAGATTTTTTCCCGAAAACAGGAACTTGCCGATTGGAGAACACACCTGGAAAAAAACTATCCCCGGTATTTCAACCTGAAATATGACGTCAACTTTGCCACCCTCGCCCAAACGCAGGCATTCCTCACCCCCAGTCAAACACTTCTGGAGTATTTTGTTGGAAAATTTGACATTTTTGTCTTTGTAGTAAAACATGATACCAGTTGGGTGGTGGCCGTACCACGAGATTCCAAACTGCCTGGATGGGTAAAATCCTTTCAGGACGGTATTTGCGCCTATCACAGCGCGGCTCCCGGTAAAGCGCCCCTTACTTATGAAAAAAGCGTGGTTCAATATGCCGAGGCAGCCCAAAACTTATATGGTACGCTGGTAGCCCCTGTTGCCGGAGCGCTTACCCCGGAGGTGATCGTAGTGCCCGGCGACGGGCTTGCCGGCCTCCCCTTTGAAGCGCTGCTCACCGCTGCTCCCGCAGACCTGGGCAGTTTCAGTACCTATCCGTTTTTGCTCCGAAATCACAGCTTTCAGTATGCCTATTCTGCCACTATGCTGCAACAGATGTCGGCCCACGAACATCCTGCCAAACGACAGCGCGGCTTGTTGGCTTTTGCGCCTTTTTTTGAAAAAGATACCGCCAGCTTAGCCTTACGCCTGCAGCGTGAAGCAGCTTTAAGAGGCGGATTTTCGGCGCTTCCATACTCAGGAGAGGAGGTTTTCCGGGCTAAACGGCGCTATGGTGGTCAGTCGGAGGTGTTAACAGGTAGAGCCGCTACCAAACAAAAATTCCTGAAACTGGCCCCCTCATACAGCGTCCTTCATCTTGCCACGCACGGAAAAGCGAATTATCAGGCTGGCGACTTTTCTTTTTTGGCATTCGCATCGGAAAATGAAACCGCCGAAGGTGGAATACTAACGGCTGGCGAATTGTATAATTTGCGCTTACAGGCAGATCTGGTGCTACTCTCTGCCTGTGAAACGGCTAGAGGAGAGCAGCAGCGAGGAGAGGGAGTAGTGAGCCTGGCCCGTGCGTTTGCCTATGCGGGGGCAAAAAGTATGGTTGCTTCACTTTGGAGTGTCAATGACCAGTCTACGATGCTCATTATCGATCATTTTCATGCAGGAATAAAATCGGGTATGGCAAAAAATGTTGCACTGGCTAATGCCAAACGCCAGTATCTGGAAAAAAATCCGGGCCGATTATCACACCCGTTTTTCTGGGCAGCCTTTGTAGGAGTAGGTGATACAGCGCCTATTTCCCCTTAAGTTCCTCCGCGAGTTCCGCAGCAAATTCATGCAATTCAAACGTTTCGTCGTTTGCCAACGTCAAAGCAGCTTTTCTGGCTTCCTCCTGACTGAGTTTTCCGCTCGCCAACTGGCATAAAAAGCGGTTCCAGCGGGCTTCATACCGGTATTGAAAGCTCGTTTCCAGGTTTTTAAAAGCCGTATCCGCTTCCGCAAAACGTTGCAACCGGAACAGCGCATTGGCCCGGTAATAAGTAGCATCTTCATCGTTTGGTAAGTCCTTCAGGATCAGGAGCGTTTCGCGATATTGGCCCTGATGGTAGGCTTCCCGGGCACGTACAAGTGCTGTTTTTTCTGCCGCATTACCGGACTCCTCTGATCTGAGTGCAGTGGGAGTTGGTTTGGCCTGATTTTTCAACGCCAAAGCTGCCCATTGCCGCGGCGAAAGTCCTCGCGGTGTGGACTCAACTACAGGCACATCGGATGGTTTTTGGGCCACGGGCCCGGAAGGACTGGCTTCAATGGAGGGCGGCGGAGTAGTTGTTTCTGTATTTTTTGGGGAAATGATAAAAACCCAAACGCCCACCCCTCCGGCAAATAGCAAAAGTAGCCACCAAACAGGCTTCCACCGGAATTGGGCAGATTGATCTGTTGGCTCCTGTAAAGAAGTTTGAACTAACCTTCTTAAACGCATCCCTTCCAGGCGGTTCAAGACTTCCCGATGCGCTTCAGTAGCCTGAGCCAGCTCCGGATCTTGCTGCAACGCTTGTTCGAAAGCCGTTTTTTCCAGCTCCGGCAACTCGCCCAACAGGTAAGCCTCTATGTCATGATACCAGTTTTTCATGGATTAATCTTGTTTTTGCTTGAATGCCATAGCCAGTTCTGTTAGTTTTTTCAAACACCGTGACCGGTGATTTTTCAAGGCATCCACGGTGGTATATTGCGTGTGTTTTTCTGCAATGACATCTTTGTCACGTCGCCCGTCCAGATATTTCAGTTGAATGAGTTTCTGGCAGTTGGGATCCAGTTGAGCCAAAACTTTTTCCAATACTTCTACCCATTCCATTGCACCATACTCCTCTTCTTCAAGTTGTTCTATCGTAGGATCCAGCTCCTCTGTATGGTGCCTGATCATTTGACGCCGGAAATTTTGCACCCGGTTTTTGGCAATCCCAATGATAAACGTAGCCTGCGCATACGCCTGAAATACAAATTTCCCGGAGCGGATTTTCTGCAATCCAATCGTTATACAATCACAAATCAATTCTTCAATATCTTCCTCTCCCAGTTTGGCATTTTTACCCAATTGGTAAATCATCCCCGAAACCTTGCTGTACAAACAACGAATCGCCTCCGGTTCCTCCCGCTCCAGGCCCTCAAACAGCAACCGGTGGTCGGAATACCGCCCACAAGGATCGTTGGCCCGTTTACCCAGTAAGAAATCCAGCGTTTTTGCCATGAAAATTTGCTGCTTTACACGAGGCAAAATAACAGTATTCCGGCAAATAATGCATTAATGCCTGCATTTGTAAAAAGGTAACTGTTTGGTAATTGAAATTTATTCCTGTATTTTCGTACCCAATATTTAACCTCCTCAATTTGTCAAAAATGAGCTATAGCTATCTAATTTCATCAAATTTGTACACAGCCTCCTTTCGGCGCATTCTCCTTTACACTTTCTTCTTTTCCCTTCCATTTACCTCTGTCAGTATTGCCCAAACCTGCGGTTGTGATGTAGTATGTTTTAATGGTCTGAGTGAAACCATGGTATGCGGCCCATACAATGATCCTGCCCCGGGGCCATACTATGTAAAGCTTTACCTCCGGTTTGTGGATGCCGGTCCGAATTCGTTTGAAGAATCTTTTGCGAAAAGGGCTGAAACGATATGGGCAAACTTACAGGAAGCATTTTCCGGTCAAAACATCTATTTTGTTCCAGGCTTTGGAGGGTGTACCGGCGCTCAATCATTTCAGGTTATTAGCTCCTCCATATTCCCTGATCTGGGTAATCTGACCGCATTCAATGCACTAATGAGCGGCTCCACCAACGGCATCAATCATTTTTACCCGGACGGGATAAATTTGTTTATATTTAGGGATGATTTTTTTCCGGAGTATAATGGTCATTCCTTTTGCCTGCCTAGTAATTATTGTTACGTAGGGGGTAAAAGTACTTGTTGCACTGAACCGATGAGTACTACCCATACCGTATCGCATGAGATAGGACATTGTTTAGGTTTGGTACATACAAATCACGATGATGGATGCCCGGCAACAAATAACAGCGATGTCCATACCACCGGCGACATGGTAGCTGATACCCCTGAAGATGATGGAGACTATGGCGTTCATACTAATTGTCCGTCAGGTATACTACCTGAAAACATCATGTCTAGCTTTCCCATTGCCACGTGCAGGAATACATTTACGGATGGACAAGGGGCTAGAATGCGTCATTATTTGCAAAATGAACTCGGAGTTTTGGAAACAGTCAAAATGGACAATCTGGTGATTACCGGGAACCCGGTTTGGAGCACCCCCACGCATGTTCCTGCCAATGTTATCATCGAGCCAGGTGCTACATTGACCATTCAGGCGCCGGTGTATATGCAGGAAAATGCGTTTATTTATGTAAAAGCTAATTCTGCAACAAATAATGGTGGTCAGCTAAGGGTAGATGATTTGATTACTTCCGCTTGTCCGGACAAATTTTGGCAGGGCATTATTATAGATGGCAATGAGGCACTCCTTCAATCCTCCAACAAACAAGGTAAATTGGTGGTGCTGAATGATGGAATAATTGAGCACGCAAAAGTTGGGGCTATGGTGCAAGGATTGAATCTCAACACCGGGCTTCCACAACCTTTTGCCAAAGGCGGGATTGTTTGGTCGTCTTTTGGAACCTTTCGAAATAATCTTGTCGATGTACATTTTGAAGACTACTCGAAACGTAATCAAAGTTTTTTCAACTTCACAGATTTTATTACCGACAATGATTTCAGAGGGGGATTGAACACCTCTCCTCTACACATCTTTTTAAACGGAGTAAATATAGCCCCGTGCATTTTTA
>DLXL01000279.1 GCA_003448025.1 Saprospirales bacterium
GGTGTACAATGCCTCGCACCTGTTCGGTTTCTTTTCGGTGTTCAATTCCGAAGCGATCATATCGGTGGATATCGTTAAAGGCGGTTTCCCGGCGCGGTGTGGCGGCCGATTGTCGTCGGTGATCGATGTGCGCATGAAAGAAGGCTACACTAAAAAAATCAGTGGAACGGGAGGTATTGGTTTGATTTCAAGCCGGCTTACTCTGGAAGGCCCTATTCAGAAAGATAAATCGTCCTTCATTATCAGTGGTCGGCGCACCTACGCGGATATCATTACGGAATCCATTAACCGGGCTAACGCGGACGATCCGGAGTTCAATAAAATACCGAGGTACTTCTTTTATGATCTGAATACCAAAGCGAACTTCACGTTATCCCCAAGAGACCGACTATTTCTGAGCGGGTACTTTGGTCGGGATGTATTCACGTTTAAAGATCCAACCTTTGATTTCCGTTTTGATTGGGGCAATGCTACCGGAACTGCCCGGTGGAATCACGTCTTTGGCCCTACCCTGTTTGCAAACACCACGTTCACTTATTCAGATTACCGGTATAAGATCCAGAACGAGTTGCAGGGATTTTCTTTTAGTCTGGGCAGTAATGTAATGGACGCCAATTCCAAAGTGGATTTTTACTGGCAGCCTAACAATACTCATACTGTCCGCTTTGGCGCAAATATTACCTACCATGATTTTATCACGGCGCGTTTACAGGCAGGCAGTGATGATGGTCGGGTGCGATTTGAAGCGGGAAGGGAATATTTCGGCTGGGAATACGGCACTTATATTGCAGATGAGTGGGCAATGGACCGTTTGAAGTTGAACTATGGAATGCGCTTGTCAATGTGGAGTAACGGTCCGGCATTTTATGCCAATCTGGAGCCCCGCGTAGCCGCCAATTTTGAAGCCAGTAAACGTTTGTCGCTGAAAGCTTCCTATGCACGCATGAACCAATATGTGCACTTGTTGGCCAGCAGTGGATTATCACTCCCTACGGATATCTGGTACCCAAGTACAGAAGGCGTGAAGCCTCAGATCAGCGATCAGATTGCTGCAGGTGTATCTTATCTGTTTGGAGATCAGATTCTGGTTACCTGGGAGGCTTGGTATAAGTGGATGCAAAACAGCGTTGATTTCAAGGATGGAGCAGAGCTATTTGGCAACAATGACCTTGAAAATGAACTTTCCATCGGTCGTGCTTATGCATATTCTCCCCTTGAGCTTGAAATTGAGAAAAAGGAAGGACGTCTAACCGGCTGGATTGGTTATACCCTTGCCTGGGTGCGGCGTGGAGATTTTCCGGAAATTGACAACGGTGCATGGTTTGCGCCCCGGCATGACACCCGCCATAATCTTAGTGTTGTAGCACTTTGGGACGTAACCAAATGGAGAAAACGCGGGAAGGATAAATCCCTGCAATTAACAGCCACTTTCGTATACACTTCAGGGTATCCAGCCTGGCTCCCAAGTGGCAGGGCGTCCTTCACAGATTTCCCGGGAGCACAACCTCAGTTTGTGGTTCCTGTTTATGGTCCCAGGAATACTTTCAGATATCCGGCATACACCAGGACAGACCTTGGGATAGTGTATAAATGGAAAAGGCGGCGAGGCATGGAGAATGATTTGACCTTAAGTGTTTTCAATGCTACTGATCGAAGAAACCCGTACTTCATCACGATAGCAGTTGAAACCCAAACGACTCCGGTTGGAGAGATTCCTTTTGAGATCAAAGCTCGCCAGGTGTCGTTATTCCCCATTTTACCCAGCCTTACCTGGAATTTCAAATTTTAACCTATTGACATCCAATGAAATCATTTCATATGCCGCATCTGTTTTGGATTGCCGCCATTGCTATGCTAGCCTCCTGCAATTTGTCGCAAGACGTAGAAATTGACCTGCCGGAATACAACAGGCAACCTGTTGTAGAATGTTATCTTGAGCCCGGCAAACCTTTTCGGTTACTACTTACCCGCAGCTATGCCTTTTTTGACACGATTGGATTGAGTTCCAACTTTTTGCAAAATGCTTTGCTGGAAGGCGCTTTTGTTACCATTTCCTATGATGGAAAAACGGATACCCTTAAGAACCAACTAACCCTGGATCCAAGTCCGATTAAAGTGTTTAATTATGCAGGCGAAAACATCGTACCTGGAACGCCTGGCACCAGTTTTGAACTGTATATTCGTTTGCCGGATGGCGGCGAAATCCGGGGAAATACCGCCATGATTCCGGTAGTACCTATCGACAGTATTGTGGTGGAGTTTAACCCTGAATTGGATTCATTAGCACGTATGCTAACGTATATCACAGATGATCAGGAGCAGGATAATTTTTATCGCCGGCTTCTCAACTATGGTTCACTGGACAGCTTCCCGGATCAGGATTTTCTGGTAACGGACCGCTTTTCACAAACAGCCAGCATTGCTTTTGGAACAGGTTACGAACTGAAGGAAGGCGATACCGTTTTCAATACCATTTTTCATGTAACCCGAGATTATTACGACTTTAAGGAAAGTGTAGATTTGGCGGTAATTGGCAACTTGAATCCATTTGCGCAGCCTTCACCAATAAAAAGCAACGTGAGTGGCTCTGCAAATCCGGTAGGTATTTTCACCGTTCTGATTTATGACAGAGATACAACGATTATAATGAAATAATGTGGAGAATATAAGGAAAGTGGCCAATGCAAATTTCCTGCATTGGCCACTTTTTTTCACATTTACCACATTAACTAAGTGCGTAAAACCGGCACTTTAGGCAAGTTGGGAATATGGAGTTCCTGGTCTTTTTTCTTGCCCTTGCTGGACTTTTGGATGACCTTATTCAGTTCGTTCAGGTTAAATTTACCTTTCACTGTTACAATTCCGGCGCCCTCATCCGAGTTGAAAAACACTACTACTTTTCGGATGGTATCCTTTCTGGATTTCACTAAAACGCTCACGTGGGTTTTGACACTTCGAACCGTAACAAGCTCCTCCAGATTACGATTGCGGGCTTTTCAGCGGAATTAATAGATAGCCTTCTGTGAAAAAGGAGTTCCATCTTCAAAGAAAAGGACCCGTGCTTTTCGGATTTTCCGCACCAGTTGACGCTCTTCTTTTTCATCCATAAAGGCTGAACCAACCAAAGTGGCCCATCTTGGGATGCTTACCGCTATCGCACCATCGTAATCCTTATATTTCCAGTAAAGGCCATAATCCTGGGCCTGAAGTTTTGAGGAAACCAATAACAGACCAACAAACAATTGGAAGATTTTCA
>DLXL01000024.1:0-1308 GCA_003448025.1 Saprospirales bacterium
AGTCGAGTGGCAGTCACCCCGACAGTAAACCCCAATATTCTATCCATCATTTTACAGACAATTCCTTAATCAATTTTAGTAAAGCTTCCCGGTTTCCGGCCCTGGTTATAAAGGCGGGCAACCGGCTCAGCATGGCGCTGTTTTTTTTGATGGTATTTCGGGGAGCAATACCTCGTTCGCGGTGTTTGGCTGCTATATAATGCTCCAAAATTTCCAGATGTTCATAGTGGAAGGCCCAGAACAACTCCTCCCGAAATTCGGCCTGCAACCAAAGAGGAAGGCCATAAACAGCGTCGGTCATCCGCCCCCCGTGTTGGGCATGCCGGGTAATGTGCGCTTCATATTCGCATTCGTCGCCACATTGTTCGCAACGCATGGCCAGCTTTTTCCAAAGTCCGTTCCAGGGGGTGCTGCGTTGCATCGGGTGGTGACATTCCCGGCACTTGACGGATACATAAGCTGTTGCAGCGCCATACCAATGGCCGGGCATTTCGGTGTGAAAACAAGCCGTACACACGAGTTTATGCCCTTCTTCTTTTGGCTTTACCAGTGCCTTCCCTGCACATTTTGGGCACTCCACTACATAATGGGTAGCCAAATCAAACAGGGCAAGGCCGGGGTCGGAGTAACGTTCCATGGGATAGCGTTTCATTGCCGCAGCAGGTGGATACATGGCATTCCCCATCTGCATTGAAATCCATTTTTATCAGGCTCTGGGTGAAATAAATGTATCCACCAGATACCACAGTAACAACACCAATATCGGCGATGACAGCGCTGCCAACGCCCAAATGAGCTTTTTACCACTCAGGCGCAGCAGGATGCCGGCAATTAAACTGCCCACCACTAAAAAGGTGAACCAGAAAGTGGGATCGCTTGCCGTAAAACTTCGCCTGAAATTTTTACCGATCACCGTAAAGGCGGCCAGCAGGAGGTCGACGATCAGCAAAATCCAAAAAAGAGCTTTCATCAACGCATGTCGGGTTTGAAAATGAGGAACATCAGGATCATCACCCCATAGCCTATGATAGGAATGGCGGGAATCCAGGCCATGATGGCGCCTATTTTGGTGTGTCCGGAACTATACAGAAAGTAACTGAGACATACCCATGCGATAAATCCAATGGTAACCATCCCCAGTGAACCATTGCTGGAACTGCTGGAACTCGTATAATCCTTGTATAAGAAATACCAGGCCACCAAGATGGCAATAATATCGGCAGCAAGAGCAATTTTAAAGGCCAGTGTCATAAGAGGGTGTTCGTTATTGTTGTTTTTTCAGCCATTCGTCCAGGAGTTTTTCTGCCT
>DLXL01000024.1:1418-5694 GCA_003448025.1 Saprospirales bacterium
GTTGTTTTTTCAGCCATTCGTCAAGGAGTTTTTCTGCCTTTAACGGTATTTTCTCCACATCAGCCGGCTCTTTCAGGGCTTCGCGAAGGCTTTCCACCTCCTTTAAGTATTGGCTGTTTGATTCTTTGAATCGCTCCACCGTTCTGAGCACGCGCTCCGTTTCCCACAAAAATAATTCCGGATAAAAATGGGAGGGATGCGAGCTGCGCCGAATGCTTTCCCTAAACAACTGTGCCTGTTGGGCAATGCCGGCTTTAATGGCATCCGGAAACAAACTTTTATTGTCTACATCATTGGAAGCCAGAAAGTTAAATGCTTCCGGCGCATAGCCGGTTCCAAGGATACGTATGATCTCTTCCTGCCAATGCGGATGTGTTTTCACCTTGGCTACCGCCCGATTCCGCACCTCCGGATCCTGATTGGAATCCGTAAAAACCAGGATAAAAACCATGTTTTTCTGTATCTCACACGAGTCAATTTCACCCAGCATCCTCTGGTGATTTTTGTCCTGGAAAGCTATTTCATCCTGCATAACAGCCTGCCTGTTTTCATTGGCAAGTTTCATCCAGGCATAGGCTGCCACCAGATTGATGACGAGTCCCAACCAAAAACTAACCTTGATGGGAATCTGATACGTTAGCGGAGAAAAACTCTGTCGCAAAGAGTTGTTCAGCAAAATCGCGCCTGAAATGAGCAAGAGAACGGGAATCAACCAGGGCGCAAAGCCTGAAAAGATCCGAACCAAACCTGCTGCGCTCCCGGGTTCTTCCCTGAACAAGGTGGCCAACGCCGCAGCCACCACGGTGGAAACCAGCCCAAACAGCAGCAGCAAATACCTGGCAGCAGTATTGGCGCTCAACCAATCGAAACCTCCCCTGCTGGCAATGATGAGGGAAACAACCAGTAAAATGCCTAAAAAAGCCAGAAAAAACAGGATTACGCCCCAGCCAAAGCCGGCAGCATAATCACCGCCACGCGACTGATTAGGTGCGGTTAGCGCAGTAAAAAACAAGAAAAACAACAGGCTGCCAACGGCCAGCAGAAGATTGCCTACAATGGTCATGTTTAAGGGTAATTGGTATTTTGGAACAAATGTGCAGGTTTTATCCCAATTTTACTCTTCCAGAAAAAATTCAACTCTTCTGTTTTTTTCATTGGGTACATCCTTTGCCTCAAGTACCAGCGGACGCGTATCGCCGTAGCCAATGGTGCTAATACGGCTGATATCAATCCCTTGCTGTATCAGGTAATCAGCCACACTTTGTGCCCGTTGCCTGGACAAAACCAGATTTTTTTCAGTATTCCCTACCCTATCAGTATGCCCCTCAATCCGGAGTTTATACATGAGATTGCGTTTCAGAAATCCGGCCAGGCGATTCAATTCAGGTTCTGATTCAGGCAGGAGAATGCTTTTGCTTTTCACAAAAAAGACATTTTTGGGCAGGTACTTTTCCAGGGTGTCTTTGGATACCAGCGCAGGTTTGGGCTGACGGGCCGGTTGGGCAGTGGTTGCCGCAGGCTTAGGATTGGGCAGCACCGGTTTGGATTGCAGGCGGGAAGCTTGCACAGGTGCCGGATTGGGAGGCCGTATATGCGATGGATCTATCGGGTGGTCGTTGTACCCAAACATACCCTTAAAGACCGGCGCCTCGCTGGGCAATTGCCAGTACAACTGGATTTCGCCTTCAAATAATGCATTGAAATACTCCACTTCCATGGAATATTCCTGCCCGGCATGCAGGTAAATAGTCCCCGTAAACGCTTCGGAATCATGCAGATCCCAGGCATCAATTACCGTACGGCCTCCTAATTTAACCCGAATACCATCGTCTACATGGGCACGAAACAGGTAATCACCACTTTCCGGCGCCTTCAATACTCCGGTCCATCGGATAGAATATATGTGCGGATCCAAACCGGCCACGGGTGGCACATTGTTCCAAATGAAATTGATCCGTTCGTCGGTCCGGGAATGGATTTTTTGTTCAAAGTTTCTGCCGTTGAAATAGTCAGCCTGGAAGCCTTGCTGAGACAGCCCCAAAGTCGGAATCAGTCCCACAAGCATGAGGGAAAGGTTGTTTTTGATATTCATAGCTATTCATTGACACCATTAGTATGGCTCAAGGTTACAACGCGAAGAAAAGTATGGTTATTTTTCCAGGCAGAAGGAATCAGATCAATACACTAATTGCGCCGACAAAATCTCCACTACCAGGCCAAACTTTCCACTGCTGCAAATTGTTGTAATTTTGCACCCGCTCGTAAACGCAACGCATGAGAAAAAAAATAGAGATTCTGGCTCCGGCCAAAAACCTGTATCAGGGCATGGCAGCCATCAACGCCGGTGCTGACGCCGTATATATGGGTGCACACATGTTCGGCGCCCGTACAAATGCGACTAACTCTATCGAAGATATAGCAGAGATGGTACGGTATGCCCACCTGTTTAAAGCCAAGGTGCTGGTTACCGTCAATACCATTTTATACGAAAATGAACTGGAGCCTTGCCGGCAATTGATCTGGGATCTGTACAACGTTGGGGTAGATGCCATCATCGTGCAGGATATGGCCATTTTGGAAATGGATCTGCCGCCCATCGCCATTCATGCCAGCACGCAAGCCAATAACCGGGATGCGGCTCATGTGAAATTCCTGGCGGATGCAGGCATGAAACGCGTGGTGCTGGCTCGCGAACTCAATATTGATCAGATTCGCGAGATACATGAAGCAACTGGCGTAGAACTTGAGTTTTTTGTTACCGGCGCATTGTGTGTTTCTTTCAGCGGCAACTGTTACATGAGCGTGGCTAATGGCGAACGCTCTGCTAACCGTGGCTCCTGCGCCCAAAACTGCCGCCTACCCTACCGTCTCATCGACGGCAAGGGCGAAACGCTCATTGAAAGCAGTCACCTGCTCTCCATCAAGGATCTTGATTTGAGCGATGAGCTTCCTAAACTTATCAATGCCGGCATTTCGTCCTTCAAAATTGAGGGCCGGTTGAAAGATATCGTTTACGTCAAAAACAACACGTCTTACCTGCGCAAACGACTTGATGCGTTTCTGGAGGCCCACCCCGACAAATACGAAAAGGCGTCCTCCGGGCGCACCTTCTTCAACTATGAGCCGGAACTTGACCGTAGTTTCAACCGGGGTTACACGGATTATTTCCTTAACCATCGCCGGGAAAAAATCGGTTCCTGGGAGAGCCCGAAATCCAAAGGTCAATACATTGGCAAGCTTTTGGAAATAAAGGCAAACGGATACCGGATTGAAAACGCTGAACTGCTTAACAACGGCGACGGTCTCTATTTCATCAACAATGAGGGCATAGCAGACGGGGCATTGGTCAATATCATCATCAACGATCTGGTCGTGCCCAATGAAATGAAAGCATTAGAATTAGGCACAGAGATCTACCGCAACCTCGACGCCGAGTTCAACCGGATGATCGAAAATGAAAACAGCGCCGTGCGGAAAATTTCGGTTAATATGCAGTTCTCCGAAACCGATAGCGGTTTCCGCCTGCAGGTAACGGATGAGGACGGACACACCTGTACCGTACAGCAGGAAATGCCCAAGGAGCCGGCTAAAAATGCGGATGGGTTACTGGACAACATTAAAAAGAACCTGGCAAAAACAGGAAACACGCCCTTTATTGCTGAAGAAGTGGAAATTGCCTTTTCACAAGACT
This sequence comes from Saprospirales bacterium, assembly GCA_003448025.1. Lineage (GTDB taxonomy): Bacteria > Bacteroidota > Bacteroidia > Chitinophagales > Saprospiraceae > M3007. The sequence goes on from DLXL01000024.1 coordinate 5,110, forward strand.
GGTTCCTTCCTAATTCCAAAGTGAATGAAATCAGACGAATGGCATTGGAACAATTGGCCGAAGTGCGCGTAAAGGAATATCATCGGGAGGAAATACCCATCGTGAAAACCGAGCATCCATACCCGGTGAAATCGCTGGATTATACGTTCAATGTCTCCAATTCCATGGCAAGGGCTTTTTATCACCGGCATGGAGTTACTGACATTGAGAAAGCCTTTGAACTACAGTGGGATCCGGGCAAATCGCGGGTAATGGTCACTAAATACTGTGTCAAATACGAACTGGGTAAATGCCCGCGTTACCAGCGCGAAACTATGGGCACCAAACTGGCTGAGCCGCTTACGCTTAAGCACGGTGAAGTAGAATACAAACTCAAATTCAACTGCAAACCCTGTGAGATGGAGATCTGGGAGAAGGATGCGGAGTTTGTGATTGAGGAGGAAGAGGATTGATATTACCGCAGAGACGGAGAGGCGCAGAGGGCGTAGGGATGATGAGCGTATAGAAAAGTAATATTTTACGAATAGGAGGAGGGGCGAAGATTGAGAAGATATGGTGGGGGGGGGGGGGGGGGAGGGGGGGGGG
>DLXL01000081.1:0-3256 GCA_003448025.1 Saprospirales bacterium
ATTATGCCCAGACAGGAAAATTGATAATGATATTATTTGCCCGGGATCAACTTGTAGCCTGCCTCGAAGACTTCGTTTTTTCCCCGTTGATATAATACGTAATTAAAACCTTTTTGAATGGCATAACCTCCATGCCGCCCTTTTTTATCAACGGCAATAAATCCGACCTGAGCTTCTTCACATTGTTTGGGATATTTACGGATAATTCGTTTTACAGCAGTTTCTACAGCTTTTTGAGGGTGTGCGCCTCGGCGCATTTCCTCTACTACCAGAAAACTGCCAAGCGTACGCAAAACCATTTCTCCTAATCCGGTACTGGCAGCGCCCCCAACTTCATTGTCTACAAACATACCCGCGCCAATAATTGGACTATCGCCCACGCGTCCATTCATTTTAAAGGCTGCTCCACTGGTTGTACAAGCCCCCGCAATGCGCGACTGGGTGTCTATTGCTACCATACCTATCGTATCATGACGTTCTACATTAATTATAGGCTTATATTTTGACTCCACCTTCCATTCTTCCCAGGCTTTTTTCGCAACATCTGTCAGTAAATTTTCCTTCTTAAACCCTTGTTCAAGGGCAAATTTTAGCGCACCATCGCCAACCAGCATTACGTGCGGGGTCTTTTCCATTACCAGTCGTGCCACACTGATGGGGTGCATGATGTGTTGCAGAAACGACACGGAACCAGCCATGCCCTTTTCATCCATGATACAGGCATCCAGGGTAACATTGCCGTCCCGATCCGGGAAGCCACCATAACCCACGCTGGTATCCAGAGGGTCTGCTTCCGGAATGCGTACGCCTGCTTCCACAGCATCCAGGGCATAACCACCTTTGGAAAGTACCTCCCAGGCTGCTGCATTGGCCTTCAGGTTAGGCCCCCAGGTGGCAATAACTACAGGCAAAGCCCCTCTTTCAGGCTCACCCATGACAGACATGGTTCTGGTGAAAAAATCAGAACTTGCTGCAGCTAGTCCACCCAGCAGGGTATTTTGTAGAAATGAACGTCGAGAACTCACAGGATATTGATTAGTTAATGATTACAAAAAAAGTTAAACTTAAGCGCTTATTTTGGCGCAAAATATCGCTTAGCAATGAAACAGTATAGTGTTTTAGCCTTAATACTCATTTTGATGGCCTGTAAGTCGCAAAAGTTGCCAGAATCGCCGGATGCCTGGAAGAAAATCAGGCTTGATTTTAAACAGTTGGATGCTGAAGGGTTAACAGGCTCCTCAAAGGGCAAGGTAGCTCAGAATTATGAGTTCTGCATTCCTGCTAAGGCGTCCTATTGGAAACAGGTGAAAAAACTGGATGCAACAGCTCAAAAAAACTCCGGGAAGGGTAGAGTAGGATGTACTCCTGAACAATGGTTGATTATTGGGTCTACACACCAAAAAAACTATCAAAGAGTTTTGTTTCAATTAGCTAATTTACCTTATATAAAAACCATAGAACCAACATTTTGGGAATAAAGTCATGGCAGACACTCCATCAATTCAACAGGCTGCTTTAACGAATATCAGGGTGCAAAAATGGGTGGTTTATACCTCCATCACTCTTTTCCTGTTAAAAGTAGCCGCTTACTTTTTGACAAATTCCGTCGCCATCCTGACAGATGCTCTGGAGAGTACAGTCAATGTGGTAACCGGGTTTACCGGGCTGTACAGTTTGCGACTTGCTGCCAAACCCCGCGATGAGAATCATCCGTATGGGCATGGAAAAATTGAACTTATATCGGCCTCTTTTGAAGGAGTTTTGATTTTGGTGGCCGGTATGATCATCCTATATGAGTCACTCTCCAATCTAATCCACGCGCACCCGGTAAAGCAACTGGATGCCGGTATCCTGATCATTGCAAGTACCGCTGTGGTAAACTACATACTAGGATGGTGGTGTGTCAACACCGGTAAAAAACACCATTCTCAGGCCTTGCAAGCCAGTGGCAAACACTTGCAATCAGACACCTGGACCACCTTGGGTATTATTGTTGGACTCATTTTATTGCGTTTTACTGGCATAAGCTGGATCGACAGTGCAGTAGCGATGATCTTTGCCGGATTTATCATGATAGAAGGTGGGAAAATTATTCGGTCCACCATAGCTGGTCTTACAGATGAAGCAGATGAGGCACTCTTGCGACAGCTGATCTCCGTTTTAAATGTTCAAAAGCGACAAAACTGGATTGATATTCACAACCTGCGTATCATCAAATACGGTTCAGTAATACATTTGGATTGTCATTTAACCGTGCCATGGTATCTGAATGTGAATGAAGCGCATGCAGAACTTGAAACGCTGGGAGAAACCATTTCGAAAGCTTTTGATCAGGATATAGAAAGTTTTGTACACACAGATGGATGTGTTCCGCCAAAATCATGTGAAATATGCCCGTTGATAGATTGTTCTGTGCGTAAAGCTGCCTTTACCAGCCGGTTAGAATGGACATTGGAAAACATCACCTCTAACCAAAAACACGGAATATCATGAAAAAACTACTTGCTTCTTGCCTTGTTTTAACCATTTGGTCTGCTTTACATGCCGGACGTTTAGATGCCCAATCTAATTTTCCTTTTCCAATGGATTATGCGGAATGGCATTACAGAACAGTTACCCCAATTATAGGACCAAATGACATGTTCAGACATCAACGAAATATTCTGGATGGTGACTCTGTATTCAATGGGAAGTTATACGCAAAAGTCTACAGCCAAACCTTGTGTGAATGTGATTGTAGTTCACAAAATGGTAATTACACAACACCATGGTCCGGCCAATCCAAAAACCTCTTAGGTGGAGTCAGAGAGGAGGCAGGAAAAGTCTATTTCACGACCTTTGGCAAACCACCTTTTACAAGTTATTTCCGTCCGGTATTGGACACCCTGTTGTTTGATTTTACCCTAAATGTTGGGGATTCCCTGGACTATGCATTAGGTATTCGGTTTGCAGTAACCAAGGTAGATACTACCTCGGAAGGACGTCGACGTGTTCATCTGTTTACATATAATGGTCCAATTCCAAAGACAGCCATCTGGGTGGAAGGTATCGGGTATGATTGGGGATTATTCTCCACAGCTAATTACGTAAAGGACTACACTTACTTCACCGGATTTTCCTGTTTTAGTACAATGCCTGATGTGTGCGGAATCCCGTGTGCATTAACAGATATCAGTGAAGTGGATCAGGAGGGTCAGATCAGTATATACCCTTCTTTTGCGATGAGTGAGGTGTTTCTCGAGTTGGGGGATACCTT
>DLXL01000081.1:3375-8453 GCA_003448025.1 Saprospirales bacterium
GATACCTTTACATTTACGCAGGGAGAAGTATTTTCTGCTGATTGCAGAAGGATGCTAATACTTCGTGATTCGGTTAAATCCACGAAAATAAGCGTGGTTGACTGGCCTGCAGGCTTGTATTTTTTTGTATTGGAGAACGCTAAAGGTCAGAAGGTGATGAAAACTTATATGAGATAAGTGCCGTAAAAGGTTGCATATTAGGGTGCATGTCCACCAACTTTGGGCCTTCAAACCAAGATTGCTGCCATCATGATTAAGACCTTGCAACGTTTATTCCGCAATACCGCCCGTTTGTCCAGAGAAGTGGAAGAAAGCAAGTTCCTGACGGCACGATTGCTGGCGCATGAGCATCAAAAAAATGCTGCTTCTATAGTGCAGAACCTGCAAAAAGCTGAATTCCGCGTGTTTTCTCAATGGAATGATGATGGTATGATTCAGTTTTTGGTTCAGTATTTGGATATTCAGCCACAAACGTTTGTAGAATTTGGGGTAGAGGATTACCGGGAAGCCAACACCCGGTTTTTATTGATGAACAACAATTGGAGCGGCCTGGTGCTGGACGGTTCAGAAAAAAACGTGCAAAAAATAAGGGAAGACCGCATTTATTGGCAGCACGAACTCAAGGCCCAGGCGGCCTTTGTAACGGCAGAAAACATCAATGATTTATTGCGCAACAACGGCATGACCGGAGAACTGGGTTTATTGCACATTGATATCGACGGCAATGATTACTGGGTTTGGAAGGCCATTGAGGTAGTGAGCCCGGTTCTGGTTATTATGGAGTACAACAGCGTTTTTGGGCCGGATAATGCCTGGACGGTGCCGTATGCTCCGGATTTTTACCGCACCAACTACCATTTTTCCAACCTTTGTTGCGGTGCATCACTGACCGCTTTGTGCGATTTGGCCAAAGAAAAGGGCTACTCCTTTGTGGGCAGCAACAGTCATGGCAACAATGCCTACTTTGTACGGAATGACAAACGAAAGGATTTAAAGGTATTGGAACCTTCTGAGGGTTTTGTGGTTTCTAAGTTCCGGGAAGGCAGGAACAGGGAAGGACAGTTAACCTATGTTACCGGAGCGCAACGCCTGGAGGCCATCCGTGGCTGCAAGGTTTGGGACACCAGGCTACACCGGGAAGAAATCATTTGAGTGAAATACCTATGGCAGAGCAAAAAGAGAAAAATACTGCAGATCAGGCGTTTGTAAACCCAATTGACAAAGACAAGGTGACAGAAACACCTGGCCTGTTGCCCTATGCGCATACTTCCGGAAGTGCGGTTATCCGACCAGAAGACAAAGGCAGGATTCGAGGAAATGCCATGACAGCCATGTACGATCAAACTGATCGGCAAATGGAGCAGCTTCGGCAGCAGATGGAAACCCTGATGGGACAGGCCAAATCCCTGCATAACCGAATGGAGGTATCAGAAATAATTTACCAGGCGGATGTGCCTTTCCAGCCGGTCATACATCGGATATATCATCTCTATCAACGAAAAACCGATGGCAGGCACCTGCTTTCCATGATCGCCCCGGAAGAGTGGGGCAGAAGAAATCCCTACGAGCACCTGGCTTCTGTACGGTTGTTGGGCGACCATACCTGGGAGGTACTCGAAGGTGGGGTGTAAGGAGGCTACATGCGCTCCCTGGCAGCTTTTTCAATCAGTTGCCTGCCCCGTCCGGGCCAAATAGGGTGCATGTTTTTCATGGCTTCACCGGCCTGGATCATCGCCATTTCCTGTGGCGAAATATTCCGGTTGCGTGATTCCTCCAACAGATGCACGGTATCTTCATAAATCTTGACCACCTCTTCCTGCAGGGTTACTTCAAGCCAGCCATACTGCTCGTTGGCGCAATTGATGATGCCCATCCGATTGATGAAAAAATCAGGCAGGTACAGGATGCCTTTGGCATGTAACATGGCTGCATGACGCTCCGGACGTTCCAGCTGGTTGTTGGCCGCGCCTATAACATAGCGGCATTTGAGCCATTCAATGGTTTGATCGTCAATGACTTTGCCCCCTGCGCATGGCGCAAAAATATCGCAAGTCTGACTGAGCAGTGCCTCTTTGCTGGGAACGATTTCCACCACATCCGGCGCCCAGGATTTGACCTGCTCCATACGTTCCTGCATCAAATCAGTCACGTATAACCTGGATACGCCACTTCCCAGTACATACCGGGCCAGGGCGCCACCCACATTGCCCAATCCCTGAATAGATACACTCATGCCGCTCAAATCCGATTTGCCCTCCAATACCTTGGCGGTTGCCAGCATAGACTTGAATACGCCTTCAGCAGGAAAAGGGCTAGGATTGCCACTTCCACCGGCTGTTTTCGGAATGCAGGTAACAAATCGGTTTTGCGATAAAATCGTCTGCATGTCTTCCGGAGTGGTATTCATATCCTCCGCGGCCACATAAGCGCCGTGCAAACTGGCTATAAACTTTCCGAAATTGGCAAAAATTACCTTTCTGCGTTCAGGTGTTGCTTCCTTAATACTAAAACCCACGGGACAAATGATGGATTTGCCGCCGCCCCACCAAAGTCCGGCCACTGCGCATTTCTCAGACATGGCCTTGCTGAGCCGCAAACCATCGCTCCATAAATCCTGCATAGTTTCATAGCTGAAAAAACGGGTGCCACCCTGTGCCTGTCCGCGATTGGTATGGTGAATAAAAGCAAAGAACAGGCAACTGGATTCGGCATCTGCCCGGAAGAAAACCCCTTCATGGTTGTCGTAATCAGGCATCTGTTCCATACCGGCTAGCGGACCGTTTGCCGGATTGCCGGTAGAAATAGTATTGCCGCAAAGGAAACTTTCCGGATGAGAAAATGCGTTTTGCTGAAAAAACTGGGCTGGGGTCAGGGCTGCAAATGGTTGCATAACGATGGTGGATTTAATTGGTTAGGTTTTCAATTTTACTTGAACCCATCTCAAAACTGGCATAGGAGTCAAAATGGGGGTATAAAAGTTGAAGGCAAGGCAGTTTTTTGAATCGTAACAGGTGGCTACACTAAAAAACTAACGCAGAATTCGACTTTTAGGCACCATTTGGGCCCAACTGGTAGTTTTGGGATGGGTTCTAAATATTCCATTCTCCATTGGCATCAAAAAGTCTACTGTAGACTTGTTCAATGCTTAAAAGTTGTCTCGTTTTCAGGGTGTCAAATTTTACTTTGTATGATGAGATATTTATTTCACTCATTTTACGCCCAAATCGTAAATTCATTTGTAGTCCATCTCCGCCTTGGGTTGTAACTGGATGCATAAACATGCAATCAGTGTTCCCATTTTGTGTATTGGTAATTATGGCATAAGGAACCGGTTTTTCATTGTCGAAGTCATAATTATCGCTTACATAAAACTGCCAAAGCAGCTTATCCGTAAATGCCTCTTTGTGTAAAAGATAGAAATCCCTTAATGCGGCGACTGTACTTCGCAAATTTGCTTTCTCCTTTTCACTGTTCGGTAAAAAAAGGACTCTTTTATCAAGTAAAACAATCCGGTCTATTTTTACTCCATTTTCTTTGACAGCCGTTATATTGGCTTCTAAGAAGGTTTTATCTTCCGTTATGTGCTCCCAAAACTGCAAATTGGATATCGTCATGAAAACGTCATGAGATGAAAGCCGGTTCATAATTCCCTGAATTATCGAAATTATGTAGTTAATTGGCCTTTGTGCAGAGATACTGTAAATTTTGGAGTCTTCACCTGCAATATCTTTAAATCTTGATTTTTCATATTCATTCTTTAATATCCAACTTATATAGATCAATTTATAGTAGTTGCCCTCATTTTTGATATTATTGACGGAAATCCTGAGCCTTGATAGACTTTTTTCCACCTCTTGAATTTTTTCTTGAAGTGAAATGATTTTTAGCTTCCGAATTAGTATAATATTATGGAGTAGATTGAGTAGAAAAGCTGCAATCACCATGCCCATAAAAAACATGATGTTTTTTTGCTTGATTTCTACCACATGGAAGTGCTCCGCGGCCTCAATAAAACCATAAAGACTTAGGAAGATCCCGCTGAAGGTTACAAAAAAAGAAATAGTCAAGATTTTCTTTCTGATTTCTTCGAATGGTATCCAAAATGTCATTATAAATAAGGTTAAAAAGTTTCGTAATCTGATTCTTTCATACTCCTGCAAAGTTATGTGGCATTCAACCGTAATATATGCATGTGTCCAAACATTTTTAAGTCAAATTTCCCTACTTTTGCCCTTTCCCTTTATCCCTCAAGCACATTGCTACGCTTATAACATATGGAATTGTCTGCTCGCTACACCCCATCCGACATTGAAGAAAAATGGTACTCCCACTGGGAAAAAAGTGGTTATTTCCGTTCCGTCCCCGACGAACGTGAACCGTTCAGTATCGTTATCCCACCGCCAAATGTTACGGGTATGTTGCACATGGGGCACATGCTCAACAACACCCTTCAGGATGTGCTGGTGCGTCGCGCCCGCATGCTCGGCTATAACGCGTGCTGGGTGCCCGGAACAGACCATGCGAGCATAGCCACCGAAGCCAAGGTCGTGCGCAAACTGCGCGATGAGGGAATCAAAAAGTCCGACCTCAGCCGGGAGGCCTTTTTGGAGCATGCCTGGGACTGGACGCGGAAGCACGGCGGCATCATTCTCGAACAGCTCAAAAAACTCGGGGCAAGCTGCGACTGGGACCGCACGCGTTTTACCATGGATGAGAAGTACTACGACAGCGTCATTGATTGTTTCATTGACCTGTACAGGAAGGGAAAAATCTACCGCGGTGAGCGCATGATCAACTGGGATCCTGCCGCACGCACTGCCCTCAGCGACGAAGAGGTAATCTATAAAGAATCCCGCTCAAAACTCTACCACATCAGGTATGCGGTGCTGGGTGAACCCGGCGTATTCATCACCATTGCCACTACCCGTCCGGAAACCTTGCTGGGCGACACTGCCGTTTGCGTGCATCCGGATGATGCCCGCTATACCGGCCTGCGCGGCAAAAAGGTGGTCGTGCCCGTAGTAAACCGCGAAGTGCCTGTTATCGCCGACGAGTATGTCGACCGCGAATTCGGTACC
>DLXL01000081.1:8587-8809 GCA_003448025.1 Saprospirales bacterium
TGTCGACCGCGAATTCGGTACCGGGTGCCTGAAGGTTACCCCGGCCCACGACCCCAACGATTTTGTACTCGGAGAAAAACACGGGCTTCAGGTGATCAACATGATGAATGATGACGGAACCGTCAGTCCGGCAGGAGAGAAGTATGTGGGTATGGACCGCTTTGAAGTGCGGAAAAAAATCATCGCCGATATCGAAGCACTTGGCCAGCTTGTGAAGGTCGA
>DLXL01000081.1:9021-9209 GCA_003448025.1 Saprospirales bacterium
GTTATGATTGAGCCCCGGCTCTCGCTGCAGTGGTTTGTCGACATGAAAGACATGAGCAAACCGGCGCTCGAGAACGTGATGAACGACACCATCCGGTTTTTCCCGCCCAAGTTCAAAAACAGCTACCGCAATTGGATGGAGAACATCAGAGACTGGTGTATTTCCCGCCAGCTGTGGTGGGGGCACCG
>DLXL01000081.1:9364-9669 GCA_003448025.1 Saprospirales bacterium
TGTGGTGGGGGCACCGCATACCGGCCTGGTATGCACCCGACGGAACGGTGGCCGTGGCCAAAACGGAGGCGGAAGCCATCGAACAACTGACAAAGGCCAATCCGGGCCTCCGCCGTGAAGACATCGTGCAGGATCCGGATGTGCTCGATACCTGGTTTTCCTCATGGCTTTGGCCTATTTCGGTGTTTGACGGATTTTATTCCGAAGAAGAGGTCCGGTATTACTACCCTACCAACGACCTGGTTACCGCACCCGAAATTATGTTTTTCTGGGTGGCCAGGATGATCATTGCCGGCTATGAATAC
>DLXL01000081.1:9764-10262 GCA_003448025.1 Saprospirales bacterium
ATGATCATTGCCGGCTATGAATACCGTGGACAGTTTCCGTTCCGCAATGTCTATTACACCGGTATTGTGCGCGACAAGCAGGGCAGAAAGATGTCGAAGTCACTGGGAAACTCCCCAGACCCGCTCGACCTCATGCGCGACTTTGGGGCCGACGGGGTCAGGGTAGGCATGTTGCTGTGTTCGCCCGCAGGAAATGACCTGTTGTTTGATGAGTCGCTGTGTGAACAGGGAAGAAATTTCGCCAACAAAATCTGGAACGCCTTTAGGCTGATCCGCGGTTGGCGTGTCGGCGATAAACCGCAACCGGCCTATGCGGCCGTGGCGGTGGACTGGATGAAGGCCAGGCTCAGCGAAACGGTCGTTACCCTCAATGACGACTACGATAAGTTCCGCATCAATGAGGCCCTGATGACCACCTATAAACTGGTGTGGGACGACTTCTGTGCGTGGTACCTCGAAATGATCAAGCCGCCCTACGGAGAAGACATCGCCAGCACC
>DLXL01000081.1:10374-18493 GCA_003448025.1 Saprospirales bacterium
CCCTACGGAGAGGACATCGACAGCACCACGTTCGAAGCCACCGTGGGGGTGTTTGAAAACCTGCTCAAGCTGCTGCATCCCTTTATGCCCTTCATTACCGAAGAGGTTTGGTCATTCCTGCGCCCCCGCAATGGCGCCGCCGAATCGCTGTGTGTGGCCCCATGGCCGTCAGCCGAAACACCCGATGAAAGCCTGCTGGCAGGTTTCGCCCTCTTTGCCCAGGAGGTCAATGGGGTAAGAAACGTCAGGAAAGACAATGCCCTGCCCAACAAAGAGGCACTGGCTATGCACATTGTTGAGAAGGAAGGAAGAAGCCGCAGGTTTGACCCGGCGCTGGTCCATCTGGGCAACCTTGCTCAGCTTGACTATATCACCGAAAAGCCGGCCAATGTCAATTCGTTCTTTGTGGAGGGAAGCGAATATTGCATTCCCTTTACCCGTGAGGTGGATGTGGATGCGGAGAAAAAGAAAATCGACGAGGAACTGGATTATACCCGCGGATTTTTGCAGAGCGTGGAGAACAAATTGCGCAATGAAAAGTGTATTAACCATGCCCCCCCCGCTGTTTTGGTAAGCGAAAGAAAAAAGCAACGGGATGCGCAGGAGAAAATTCGGCTGTTGGAAGAAAAACGAGCTTCCCTGCCGTCGTAACCCTGTGGGGTTGCTGCCAACCTTGTATACAATAAAATAATTTCCATGATACCTCCAAGAAAAGGACAACTGCCCGTGGTGGGCGATAAATTGCCTCCTTTCAGGCTCACAGCGGGCGATATGACCGACATTACCCCCAATGCACTGGCCGGCAGCCGCGTGGTGCTCAACATCTTTCCCTCGCTGGATACCTCTACCTGTGCCGCGAGCGTGCGCGCATTTAATGAGCGGGCCTCGTCGCTGCCGGATACACGGGTCCTCTGTGTTTCCAAAGACCTGCCCTTTGCCTCCAAGCGGTTTTGCACTGCAGAGGGCATTGACCATGTGACGTGCGTGTCGCAATACAAAGACAACTCTTTTTCAGACAACTACGGTGTCGAAATCGCCTCGGGCCGCATGGAAGGTCTTTTTGGCCGAATTGTCATTGTGGCCGATGCGGAGGGCACCATTATGCATGTTGAGGAGTGTGCGCTTGGAAATGAGCCTGCCTATGCTGCCGTGGAAGCGCTGCTCAGGCGATAACTTCCAGTCCATATTAATAATGACGTAACACAGAATCTAGCGGCATCATACACTTTCGCGGCGTAAAGGTGAATGTAACCGGTACACAATGTCTTCACGATCGGGAATGAAGTTCAATAACCGCGAATTGTCATGGCTGGCTTTCAATGGCCGGGTTCTGCAGGAGGCGGCCGATGCATCGAATCCGCTACTTGAACGCATCAGGTTCCTCGGGATTTTTTTTAATAACCTTGATGAGTTTTTCCGTATTCGCGTGGCCGGACTGCGCAGGGCAGCAAGCCTTGGCCGGGCTGCAGGAAAAGATGCCGCAGGTCTCAAGCCACAGCAGGTGCTTGCCCTCATTCACGAGAAGGTGATGCTGCAGCAGGAGGAAGCCGAGAAGTTGTGGAGCGCCCTTGCACTCAGCCTGAAGCGACACCATATCATCGTCGAATCGGGCGATACCCTGACAAGGGCTGAACACAACTGGCTCAACCGGTATTTCACCATGCACCTCAAGTCACGGTTGTTTCCTATTCTCTTTCAGGAATCGGAAGTAATGCCAGAACTTAAAGACAGGGCTATTTATCTATTGACCGCCTGTGTGTTCAAGCAGGAAAAGCAGAAGCGCCTGGGTGTGCTTGAAATTCCGAGAGACATGGAGCGTTTTGTAAGAATCGGAGAAGGCGGGCAAAAGTCGAAACTGATATTTGTCGAAGACATCATCCGCCTGTTCATCCATGACCTGTATCCGGGCACTGCCACAGTGGGTTCTGCCTATTCCATCAAGATGACCCGCGATGCGGAGCTCGATATTGATGACGATGTCTCCAGGAGCATGCTGGAAAAAATGACAAGAAGTCTCAACCAGCGCAAGCGAGGCGCCTATGTCACATTCAGCTACGACCGCTCGATGCCGGTAGAACTGCTCAATTCGTTGTTGAAGAGTACTAAAATCAAAGACCCTCACCAGTTGCTGCCTTCGGGCCGTTACACCAGCCTTCGTGATTTGCTCAACTTTCCGGATTTCGGCAAGAAGAACCTGCGGTATCCGCCACTGGTTCAGGTGCCGCATCCAGACATCATCAAACACGGTTCGGTATTCAGGGCCATGGCACAGCGCGACTTGCTGCTGCATTTTCCCTACCACCCATTTTACCATATCACCGATCTGCTGCGTGAGGCCGCTACAGACCCCATGGTACGTTCCATTCGCATTACCGTGTACCGTGTGGCTTCAGACTCCGGCATTATGAATGCCCTCATCTATGCGGCCCGCAACGGAAAACGTGTGGTGGCGGTGGTTGAACTGCAGGCCAGGTTTGATGAAGAAAACAATATAGCCTGGACACGCCGCCTGCAGGAAGCGGGCGTGCGGGTGATCCCGGGGGTGTCCGGACTTAAGGTACACTCCAAGATCATGTTGATCTCAAGGAAGGAGAAGGGCCAAACCGTTCGTTATGCCCTGTGTGGCACCGGAAACCTTCACGAACGGACGGCCGGTGTTTATGACGATGTGCTGTTGCTTACGCGCAACGAGGAGATTACCGGTGAACTCAGAAAGGTCTTTAATTTTTTTGAAAACAACTACCAGCGTGGCTCTTACCGCGAACTACTGGTGTCTCCCTTCAATACGCGCAGGAAGCTGGTTGATCTGATTCACAACGAGATGGTCAATGCCCGCAATGGTGACCCCGCCGGCATTGTCATCAAACTCAACCACCTGGTGGATGAGGGCATGATTTCACGCCTGTACGAAGCCTCTCAGGCCGGCGTGAAGGTTGATGTTATTGTGCGGGGTATGTGTGCCCTGATTCCGGGTATTCCCGGACAAAGTGAAAATATCCGTGTGATTAGTATCGTCGGACGTTTTCTGGAACATGCGCGCATCTTGAAATTCATCAACGGAGGCAAACCCCTGTACTACATCTCCAGTGCTGACTGGATGCTGCGCAACCTTGACCAGCGCATTGAGGTTACTGTTCCCGTAGTAAATGCGCAGATAGAACATGAACTTGACTGGTACCTCTCCCGTCAGCTGGCACCCGGTACGCGGGCCAGGATTATTGAGGAGAAGTTTACCAATAAGTTTTTGCCCGTCAAGCGGGCGGTCGTGCCAGTAGATCCGCAACAGGCCACCATGGAAAGGCTGTCTGGCAGCAAACACTGAATACCTGACTTGGTCCCATAGAAAAACCCCCGGATTCGGGGGTTTTTCATGCGTTTTTTTGACGTTAGCTCCACGGGCCCGGAGCCGTTGTGAAGGGTATTGTCGAAGCTGTTTTTACATCATGCCGCCCATACCACCGGCCGGCATGGCGGGTGCTGGGTTTTCTTCCTTGATGTCGCTGATAACACATGCAGTAGTCAGCAGCATACCCGCAATGGAAGCGGCATTTTCAAGTGCAACGCGAACCACCTTGGTGGGATCGATTACACCTGCACCAATGAGGTTTTCGTACACTTCTGTGCGAGCATTGTAACCGAAGTCATCTTTGCCTTCCCGCACTTTGTTTACGATTACGGCACCTTCACCGCCGGCATTGGCGACAATCTGACGCAGCGGCTCTTCGATGGCACGCGCTACGATGGCCACTCCGGTTTGCTCGTCTTCATTGGCACCCTTGAGTTTGTCGAGGGCCTTTGAGGCGCGGATAAGCGCTACACCGCCGCCCGGTACAATGCCTTCCTCTACCGCGGCGCGGGTAGCATGAAGTGCATCATCAACACGGTCTTTCTTTTCCTTCATTTCCACTTCGGTGGCAGCACCTATATACAGAACCGCAACACCGCCGGCCAGTTTGGCCAACCGCTCCTGCAGTTTCTCGCGGTCGTAGTCGCTGGTGGTTTTGTCTATCTGTGCCTTGATTTCGCTGATGCGCGCGGCAATGGCATCCTTGCTGCCGGCACCATTGACTATGGTCGTGTTGTCTTTGTCAATGCTAATTTTTTCTGTGCGACCCAGGTCGTTGAGGGTAGCGTTTTCCAGTTTCAGACCTGTCTCTTCGCTGATCACAGTTCCGCCTGTCAGCACGGCAATATCTTGCAGCATAGCCTTGCGGCGGTCTCCGAAGCCCGGGGCTTTCACGGCAGCTACTTTAAGAGCACCACGGATTTTGTTTACCACCAGAGTGGCGAGGGCCTCTCCATCCACATCTTCTGCGATGATGGCGAGCGGACGACCGGTTTGGGCGGATTTTTCCAATACTGGAAGCAACTCCTTCATGCTGCTGATTTTTTTGTCGTAAATCAGGATGTAGGCATTTTCCAGTTCAGCTTCCATGTTTTCCGTATTGGTTACGAAATAGGGGCTGAGGTAACCGCGGTCAAACTGCATACCTTCCACGGTTTTCACTTCTGTTTCCGTGCCCTTGGCTTCTTCAACAGTGATTACACCCTCTGTGCCCACCTTGGCCATCGCATCGGCGATGAGTGAACCGATGGTTTCGTCGTTGTTGGCGGAGATAGAGGCCACCTGCTTGATCTTGTCATTATCGCTTCCAACGGTTTTGGAAATTTTCCGCAGTTCGCCGACTACGGTTTCCACGGCCTTGTCAATGCCGCGCTTGAGGTCCATTGGGTTGGCGCCGCTGGCAACGTTCTTCAGTCCTGAAGTTACAATCGCCTGAGCGAGCACAGTCGCTGTGGTGGTGCCGTCACCGGCAATGTCTGCTGTCTTGCTGGCCACTTCCTTGAGCATTTGGGCGCCCATGTTTTCAATGGCGTCCTGCAGTTCGATTTCCTTGGCCACGGTTACACCATCTTTGGTGATCTGGGGTGCTCCGAATTTTTTGTCGATAACCACGTTACGGCCTTTCGGTCCGAGGGTCACCTTTACTGCGTTGGCCATTGCGTCAACGCCATTTTTCAGCTTCTCGCGAGCTGAGGTATCAAAGGTTATGTCTTTTGCCATGATTCAATAATGGTTTGAAATTGTTTACTTGCTTGTTGATTGAAGGACTTGCGACTTAAAGTATCGCGAAGATGTCAGACTCACGCATAATGAGGTACTCTTTGCCTTCGATGGTGATCTCAGTTCCTGCGTATTTGCCGTACAACACACTGTCTCCGGCTTTTACCGTCATGGGTTCGTCTTTTTTTCCGCCCCCTACGGCTACGATGGTGCCGCGCTGGGGTTTTTCCTTGGCGGTATCCGGAATGATGATGCCGCTGGCAGTGGTCGTTTCAGCCGCGCTCGGTTCCACAAGCACACGGTCTGCAAGGGGTTTCAATTTTACTGACATGGTTATGAAGATTTGGATTAGTTAATTATTTTTTGGGTAGACCGCCGTGGTCATCATTTGTGCCAATCATACCAGACTGCCTATGTTGTCACGTGGATCAATAAAAAATGTCAGTGCGAGGGACACACTGACACTATTTTCTGTCAATGCTGACAGGGCTTATTGGGTAGCTGTAGTATCACCACCACCTTCCGCTGCGCCGGTAGCCGCCTCGGTTTCAGGCATTCCGGCGTCGGGCCGCTCGCTGGCGTATTGAGAGGCAGAGAGCAGGCAGAGCACAAATACGCCTATGGCAAGGTACCAGGTGGCCTTCTCGAGAAAGTCGGTTGTACGTTGTACTCCTCCGATCTGTTGTGCGCCCTGAAAGCCCACAGCCAAACCGCCCCCCTTGGGGTTCTGAACCAATACCACCAAACCCAGCAGGATGCTGCAGATCACAGCCAGAAGTACAAGAAATGAAGTCATAGTTCTTACTTTTTGTTCTTATCCAGATTTTTTAAACGGACGGCAAAATAAATGCTTTTTTCCGGATAAAGCTCCATCAATTTTCGGTAGGCCTTGCGGGCCCGGTCAATTTTACCCTGTTTCACATAGAGGTCGGCGATGGTTTCGGAGACAATTTCGGGGTCTTCCTCAATGCTGGCGCGGGCTATATTGCCGGTCAGGTACTCGTCGGCCTTGCCGGGTGTGATTTTCGGCTCAATCCGGATAAACCGGTCAACCAAGGCCCGCTGGTGCGAGAACCTGGGGTTATCATCCTGTTTATCAGTATATTCTGATTTTTCTGACGTTGCCAGGTCTTCCGTTGACTTGTCCCTGGCGGTCTTTTCTTCCTCTGCTGGGTCGGTGGCAATGGTTTGGGACGTTGCTGGCGGTTCGTTGTGAAAGGCCAGTGACTGGGCCCTTCCTGCAAGCCAGCGGGAATAGGCATCGAGGTTATCCTCTGTTTCCGGCCCGGGGGTATGCACGGGTGCCGGGGCTGTTGCCGGCACGGCCGGCTCTAAACCCGAAGCCTCCATGGAGATGCTGCTGTGGATGGCTTCAATAAGCACTTCCTGCTGAAGGGGGTCCAGTGCAGGTGCTGTTTTTACCGGAGGAGGTTCAACGGAGGGTGCCGGGGCGGGGCGGTAGGGAGAAGGGGCTGGTGTTTCAGGCTGCACGGCGACTATTGGCGCCTCGGTTACCTCGGTTACCTCTGCTGCCCCGGGTGCTGCTGGTGGCACTGGTGCTGCCGTTTTAGCCGCGGGCCGGCGGGCAGATTCGCGCGGTTGCACGAGGTCGTACAACACCGTCTGGCCGGGAACATGAATAGCGGCCTGGTGCAGCTGGTCTGTATACCGGTGGTCGTTTTCTGACCGTAATTTACGCGCCAGCAGTAACTGTGCAGCGGCAAACCAAGGGTATTGGGCAGTCAGGCGCACGAGGTCTTCTGTCGGAAAACGCTCCAGTGCCTTGTCGTCGGTTAGTGCCTGTTGAATCGCTTCGATATTCACCTTGCCTGTATTACCAGTTGCCCACACTTGCATTGTACATATCCTGTGTCAGCTGATCGTTGATGGTCTCCCATAACTGTTCTTCCACGGAGAACAGGTCGGCGTTGCCGTCAAAATCGGCAAAGCGGGTGAAAGATCGTTCAAAACTAAGCTCCGGTTCCAGCAGGTTGGTGTATTTTACCTTGATGCCGATGGTGAGGCGGTTTCTGCCTGCCGTTTCGGCCGCGGTTGCCGTGGCGGTCTGTACGCGGTATTCGGTTACGGAGCCCTCAAACTGAAGGTCTCCGCCCGTGCCTACCATTTGCAGTGGAGACTGCGCCAGCAGCAGGTCTCTCATCTTTTCCGTGAGACGCTGGGCATAGACTTGCGTGGCCAATGCTGTCTGTGGATTGAAGTAGGCCACGGTGAAGGTTTTGGCCTGACCAAACTGGCCTCCGGTAAATGAATACCGCACACTGCACGACAGGGTCAGCACAAACCACAGGGGCAACGAATATGTCAATGCGGCCCGCATGCTATTTCAGGTTGTATTCGCGAATTTTACGGTACAGCGTCCTTTCTGAAATGCCGAGTTCCTGTGCGGCATATTTGCGCTTGTGCTTGTGTTTTTTTAATGCCTAGGCCCAGAGGTCACGCTCAGATTCCTGCAACGAAAAGCGCTCTTCTACTTCTTCATGCGCCTCATGCCCGGTATTCGTGACTGAAGGCTGGCCGATGTGGATGACGCCGGAGGAAGCCGGCGGAGGTGCCGCGGTACGAACCGGTGTTACTGAGAAAACGCGTTCGTAGAGCGTTGCGTTTTCGGCACTGGGAACAAAGCCGCCTGCCTGAATGATTTCTAGCACGAGTTTTTTTACGTCGTTGAGATCGTTCTTCATGTCAAAAAGGACCTTGTAGAGAATTTCCCGCTCGCTGAAAGGAGTTTCCTGTCCTGCCTGTCCACCCGTGGGTACCATAAGACCGCGCGAGGCAAAATTTTCGTGGGGCAGGTAAAGGCGAAGGGTATCAGCCGAGATGATCCGCTGCTGCTCGAGCACGCTGAGTTGTTCGGTTATGTTTTTCAGCTGGCGGATATTTCCGGGCCATGAATAAGACTGCAGCAATTGGCGTTCATCTGGTGTCAGGCGCAGTACCGGCATTTGGTAGAGTTCGGCGAAGTCTGTTTCGAATTTGTCAAACAGCATGTCAACATCTTCGCGGCGCTCGCGCAGGGGTGGCAGGTAGACGGGC
>DLXL01000082.1:0-10799 GCA_003448025.1 Saprospirales bacterium
TGATACTCGCCGCTTTCCTGCCTGATGGTTTGAAAAGAAGTGTCTTTCTGGGCAGTCAGGCTGATATGCATAGCCTGAAGGAAGAAAATGCTGATATAATATTTGACTGACATGTTGGGAAATTTGAAGTGGTTGAAATGGAAAGTTATTTTTCCACTTTGATGTGCCCGAAAGAGGTTTCCACCTCTATGCTCGGGCTTTCAGGCTTTACCTGATAAATGGCGGTGCGTGCTTTGTCAGTTGAACCGGATTTGTCAAATTTATCCGGCACATCCAGGTTTCCGAAACGCGTTTTGAGTCGGTAATTATGCGAATTGGCTTCCAGACCGCTAAGCGTGATGTCTGTCATTTGGGCAGCTATGCGTACGTTCCCGCTTTGTGTATCCGTATAAAAATGAACAGAACCATATTCGGTTTGCAGGGAACAGTTCCCGGCAGTTTGCTGAAGCGTTACATCAGCGCGTTTGCCTTTGATGTCTACCGGTCCCTTCAATTCCTTCCCGTCTACCGAGCCGTGTTCGCTTTCTACCTTTAATTCACCGTTGAGCGCAAACAGGTCGAAGCGACAGAAATAACCGTTGAGCGCTACCGGAGCATCCAGGTGCTCCAATCTTGCCTTGCCAAAACGGTTGGAGAGATTTACCGCACATTGTCTGGGGACTTTGATTTTGATTTGCGCCCGCATGTTCGACACCGGCGCCCGTTTGCCCGCCTGCACCCCTACATAAGCCCGTATGTAAACCTTTTTGCCAACAGTGTTCACCACCAGTTGCCAGGTGTTTACGTCGGTCTGAGCAGTGTCCAGACTAGGGTGCTTGGCACTCAATTCTGCCGATACACTGATGGCGGCCGAATCTGTGGGAACCACTGTCACATCGGCTTTTTCACCATTGACAATCAGCTCCATACCTGGCTTCCAGGGCACCGTCTTTTCTACGTTTTTACTTACAACCTGCAGGGTGACCTGAGCCAAGAGGCGGCCCACTCCACACCCTGCCAGGAGCAGGACGATGAGCAATATTTTTTTCATTGTTGTGGTGTTGTTTGTGAGAGCTTATCCAAAAAAGTAATGGAATTTTGGACAAGCTCTAAAATGACGCGCCTACATCATAGCCATCAGTTGTTGCAGTACTTGATCACGCGCTTGTTCAATATCAATGAGTTGTGAAACCAGATCCGGATCGTCGGCGTACTGCCCCAGGGCATTTTTGAGCGCCGTGTGCGCCTGGGTCAGGTCGTCAAATTCGGCTTTAAGTTGTTTGAACTGAGGTTCTTCGCATACCGGCAATGCCTCTTTGCAAAGTGTTTCCACCAGGTCGTAATTTGGATCTTCCGCACTTCGGCAGGCCATGATCAGGGCATCATCTACTACCTCAGTGCGGTGAGCCAGGCGGGGTTTGGAAGTAGGCTTAACCGCTTTTTTTTGTGTGTTATTTGTTTGGGTAGTTCTGATCTGTTGGGGTTGGTTGTTCAGGGCAATTGGTTCGGCAGACTGGGCTGGCGTTGTTGGTATGGAAGCTGGCGCTACGGGCGGTGCAACCGGGAGGAATACCCATACACCAAGGGCCATCAACACCAGCCCAACCAACCATTTGTACGCCGGCCGAATACCTTTTTCAGGCGCCAGTTCAGGGGCTTGCTCTATGCGCGCAGCCAGCGAGTCCCAGAGGTCGGCAGGTGGTGTGTAAACAGGCAGTTCCTGCAGTGGCTTTTCCAGCGTTTGGTCAAAATCCAGTTCCCCGGCAATGGTGTCCCACAACCCGGCGGGAGGCTGGTATTCCGGCAATTGGCGGATGGCCTGCTGTAAATTTTCCCTGTTTTGTTCCATTTTAGTACATCATTTGCGGGGAAAGCAGTTCCCGAAGTCGTTTTTTGGCCGCAAATAGTTGCGATTTGGAGGTTCCTTCTGAGATGTCAAGCATTTCGGCAATTTCTTTGTGTGCATATCCCTCCACTTCTGCCAGCACAAATACTGCCCGGGCGCCTTCGGGCAATCGTTGGATGGCCTGTTCCAACTGCATGGCATCAATGGGAGAAGTACCCCAGTCCAGCATCGTATCGCCGTACTCTTCCGGCCAGGAGGTCATGGACGATTTTCGTCGGTCCACTTTTTGCAGTGCTGCGCGCACCACAATGGCTTTAATCCATGCGCCCAGGGTACTGCGTTGTTCAAAACTTCCGATATGTTTGAAAACCTGCATAAATGCATCCTGCAACGCTTCTCCAGCCCACTCAACATCGCCGGTAATCCGGTACGCTGTTGTGTACATTGCCTTGCAATACTGGTCGTAAAGCGCCTTTTGCGCCCTTCGATCGTTTTGCCGGCAAAGCGATATGAGTTGTTGGTCCGTCACAGGTGAATAATATGGTTGATTGAAAAGCTTCTGACTCAAAGAGTACGGAAGAACCACAAAAGGTTGGAACGTGTTGATTTTTTTTTCAGATTGAAAAATACCCCCATGTTCTCCAATGAAAACATGAGGGTATTGTCACACTGCTGGACTGATGATAAACATAACCTTCCTGCGGAAGTAGTTTGGAGGGAGTGCGTTTTAGAGCTTCTTCCTCCGCAATCTTCTCACCAGTTTTTCTATCTCAACGGCATGAAATACTATAAGGGATACCAAAATACACATGCCCAGTTCTGACAAGGTAAGTGGCTGGATAGAAAACACCTCCTGGAAAAACGGGGTATACAACAAGATAAGTTGCAGTACAAAGGTGAGCAATACCGACCCTGCCAAAGCCCTGTTGCTGAAAAAACCTTGCTGGAACAAGTAAAAGTGCTCACTGCGAATCGCAAATACGTGGCCCATTTGACTAAAGCAAAGTACTGTGAATACATACGTCTGCCATTTGGGATCGTTATGCTGTATGGCCCAGGCCTGCATTCCCAAACAAACCGCCCCCATCAGCAACCCTACCCAGAGGATGTGCCATCCCAACCCATTGGCAAAGATGCTCTCATCAGGCTTGCGGGGGGGTAATTGCATGACGTTCTTTTCTGCAGGCTCGTTGGCAAGCGCCAGGCCGGGCAAGCCGTCGGTCACCAGATTGATCCAGAGAATGTGAATGGGCAACAATGGAATGGGCAGCCCAACCAGCGGTGCAAGAAATATGGTCCAGATCTCTCCTGCATTACTGGTCATGATATACTTGACGAATTTTCGGATATTATCAAAAATACGTCTGCCCTCTTTAACCGCTTTAACAATAGTGGCAAAATTATCATTCAACAGCACCAAATCTGCGGCTTCCTTGCTAACATCAGTGCCATTAATGCCCATGGCAACACCAATATTGGCAGCTTTTAAGGACGGTGCGTCATTCACACCATCGCCTGTCATGGCAACAAAATGACCCTTGCTTTGCAATGCGCGAACAATACGCAGTTTTTGATCTGGCGAGACCCGCGCATACACCGCCACGTTTTCAACCTGTTTATCAAATGTCTCATCCGCAATCTGCTGCAATTCTGTTCCCGTCAATACCAGATCTCTTGTGCCCAAAATTCCGATTTCTCTGGCAATAGCTTTGGCAGTGGCCGGATGATCACCGGTAATCATCACTGGCTTAATGCCGGCCGTTATACATTCTGCAATAGCCATTTTTACTTCCTCGCGCGGAGGATCTATCAAACCCACAATGCCTGCAAGCGCCAAATCCGTTTCGGCAGAAGCATAAGAGAATGGTTCGGGCAACCGGTCTATGATTTTATAGGCATAAGCCAACACTCGTTTCCCTTCATTCGCCCATTCATCTGAATAATGCTTTAAACTGCTTTGATCATCCGGATTGCTGAGCGCAACATGAACGGCCTCACTTGCACCCTTTGTAACCACCAGAAATTGACCATTGTAATGATGTACAGTGGTCATACATTTCCTGTCCGAATCAAAAGGCAGTTCGGCAAGCCGATCGTGGCCCTTTATCAGGTTTTCTAATCCTTCATAATGAATACCCTCAATAATATTTTGTACCAGGGCCAGTTCCGTTGGCTCTCCAAATGGCTCTTTCCTGTCATTGAATTTGATATCATGATTAAGGGCCATGCATAAATGGAGCAAAGGTGAAACTTCCTGTTTTTCCACCACCCGCATTTTGTTTTGGGTTAAGGTGCCCGTTTTATCACTGCATATATAGGTAACGGAGCCCAGCGTCTCCACAGAAGGCAATTTCCGTACAAGTGCTTTTTTCTTTGCCAAACGCGATGCCCCACGCGCAAGCGCAATAGTGATCAAAGCCGGCAATGCTTCGGGGATGGCAGCAACGGCAAGACTGATAGAAAGCAATAATATTTTAAAAGGATCATCCCCACGCAAAACACCTGTAACAAAAAGAATGGCACATATCAATAAGACAATATAAGACAGATTTTTTCCAAACTGTGCCATCCGAACCTGCAAGGGAGTCATTGCCTCCTGCTCTTGTAGCAGATTGGCAATTTTGCCCAATTCCGTATTCATGCCCGTAGCCACCACTACACCTTTCGACCTCCCGTTGGTGACTAAAGTGCCTTTGAACCCCATATTGAACCGGTCGCCTAGCGGAATATCTGTGACGCTCAGGTCATCACTGTTTTTATCCACCGGATTAGACTCACCCGTAAGCGACGACTCATCAATGCGCAAAATATAGGTTTCAAACAGGCGCATATCGGCTGGCACTACATTTCCTGCTTCTATGATGACCACGTCGCCCGGTACTAATTCAGTGGATGAAATGATCGACGACTGACCACCCCGCAACACCTGGGATTGAGTGATCGTCATTTTTTTAAGCGCCTCCATCGCCTTTTCGGCGCGATATTCCTGTACAAAACCTAAGATCGCATTGAGCAATACAATAATGATAATGATGATCGTATCGGTCAAATCGCCCATGATGCCCGACAAAACAGCTGCGGCCAACAGCACCATGATCATAAAATCCTTAAACTGGTTCAGAAACAACATCCAGACAGGAATCTTTTTCTTTTCCTGCAATTCATTGGGGCCATGTTGCAACATGCGATTTTTAGCTTCAGCCTGTGAAAGCCCCTCCGGATGAGTCTGCAACTTTTGCAGGATATCTTTCTGACTCAGAATATGGTAAATCATCCTTCTAATTTTAGGCAAATATAATCTAATTGCCTCTGGGTTTTCAGCATTCGTTCAAAATATCCCTATGCCTTGCAGCACCATTCCTGTTGTTTGTTCTTATACCGAATTTAAGGTTCAGGCAAACGTTTTCCATCAGTTTTTTTAAAAACTCGTGAATGCCGTAAGGGACAAGCTTTTTCAGAATGGGTGGTGATAACAAAGCAGTTTAGGGCTTTTTTCCCGAAACCAAACAAAATTCTACAGCCACCATTTTAGATTTGTTTAATTTTTTTCAAAAATAACATTAAAATACTTAAATAAAAAGTGAACACGTTTCAAATCTCTTTGTTTAGCTGTTGTTTGTTCATTTAAACCATTTACCAAACTTTCTTTTATGGAGTCCTTTTTCACACAACCTGTATTTCTTTTTTCAGGGCTTGCAGCCAACGATTATGTTGGCTTTACTTTCTTCATCGGATACATGGCTATGTTCGCAGCCTCCGTATTCTTTTTCTTCGAGCGTTCGCAAGTAGAAGGCAAATGGAAGACATCCTTGCTTATTGCCGGATTGATCACTATGATCGCTTCTGTCCACTATTTCTACATGCGTGATGTTTGGATGACCACTGGTCAATCACCTACCCAATTCCGTTACATTGACTGGATCCTGACGGTTCCGCTCATGTGCGTAGAATTTTACCTCATCCTCAAAGCGTTCGGGGCTAAAATTGATTTGCTTTGGAAGATGATTGGGTATTCTTTGCTCATGCTGGTTGCTGGTTACCTTGGAGAAACGGCCTTCCGTTCCAATAGCGTCATCTGGGGTATTATCTCTACCGTTGGTTATGCTGGTATTGTTTACGAGGTATGGCTTGGTTCTGCACGCAAACTTGCCGGCAATTCAAACGATCCAAAATTACAGGCTGCTTTCAAGGCCCTGGGCTGGTTCGTGCTGGTAGGTTGGGCAATCTACCCAATTGGCTACATGGCTATTGAAACCGATGGTTGGTTGCGTGGTGTCATTGATGTTCGCAACATGGATCTTATTTACAACATCGGCGATGCGGTGAATAAGATTGGTTTTGGCCTGGTCATTTACAGCCTGGCGGTAAGTTCTTCCAAAAGCAACGCTTAGTTTTTTTAATACCTACTGTTTAAGGGCTAATAGTGATTTAATTGCTATTAGCCCTTTTTCTCTCTTTATCAAAAAATGAGGGGTAAACGCCCTGCAATTAAAAGGATGAGATACCATGGTTGATTTTACCAATAAAAATGTTTTTTGGCCCATTTTGATGACAACCATTGCATTTGGTTTAGTGGGTATGTTTTGGCCTGACATCCTGCACCAAATACAATATCCGTTGTTAGCCGGATTGGTCTTACTCATTGGGCTTCCCCACGGCGCCACTGATTTTTTGCTTTTCCGTTGTCTGAATGGCCCGAAATTGAGCAAAAAGCAAGTGTTTCGTTTTTTTCTCCTTTACATCCTGGGCGTTTTTGGATACCTGGGGATTTGGTTGTTCTTCCCAACTTTTGCTCTGGCCTCTTTTTTACTGATTTCAGCCTATCATTTTGGCCAGTCCAATTGGCAAGCCTTACCGGTTGCCTCCAGGTTAAGACCACTGTTAAATATTGCATTTGGTGCTTTTGCCATTGGAGGGGGCGTTCTTTGGCATTGGGACCAAAGCTTTCCTATCGTTCAACAAATGATTGGGGACCTTCCCGTCTGGTCGGACACCTTCTTATCCAAGGTACAATGGCTCATAGTATTGTTTAATGTGGTCATGCTTATTGGATTGCGGCTAAGTGGCCAAATTGACCACTCCAACCTTTTCTCTGAAGGACTAAAACTCGCCTCATTATCCTTCATGTTTTATTTCACTCCACTTTTAGTAGGGTTTACCCTGTACTTTACCCTTTGGCACTCTTTAAGTTCATTGCTTGACCAAATATCCTTTTTTCGTCATCAATGGCCATCCTTCACCTTATCAAATTATTACTTTCAGGCAGCTCCATATACTTTACTGGCCATTATTGGTCTGTTTGGATTAAGTTTTGGTCAGTCAATCCTGTTTCCACATGCATCTCTTATCAGTCTCTTTTTGATCCTGATCGCCTGTGTGACCTTACCACATATCGTTTTGGTAGAGAAACGCTACCAATAGGCAACTCCAGGGTGCTTTCTGTCTTTGATAAATAATCCAATCATTGGTTTCAGGTAACCTGTTACGGTGGTGCTTAGTTGTCCATTGTTGTTACTTTAGCTCCAAAAAATGAGCAAAATACCTATCAACACAGACATATACCTGCTGGATCAAATTATGAAAGGCCGCTACTCCGCATCAGAGCTTATTCTGGATGCCGGCGCCGGTGGTGGTCGCAACCTGGAATGGTTTGTACATCAGGGATGCAAGGTGTTTGGAACAGATCGCGATCCGATTGCGATAGAGACCTTAAAAAACACTTATCCGGGCCTCCCATCAGATCGTTTTCAAATGGCGCCCGTGGAGTCATTGCCCTTCCCCGATGCTTTTTTCCATCACATTATTTCGAGCGCAGTACTCCATTTTGCCGACGATGAGCAGCACTTTCAGGACATGTTCCGTGAAATGGTTCGGGTGCTCCGTCCGGGCGGATCAATCTTTATCCGGATGACGACAGATGTGGGTATAGCGCACAAATTGATTCCTCTTGGAAATGGCCGGTATTACTTGCCGGACGGATCTGAGCGCTTTCTGCTGAGCAGGCAAATGCTGGATCAACTGCTGGGGCAATACCGTCTGGAACTACTGGAGCCTTTTAAAACCGTGCTGGTGGAAGAGCTGAGGAGTATGGGGGTAGTGGTTTTGAGGAAGATCAGATAATGGAACGGGGGTGTTTACTGCCAGCTTGTGGTGTGCTTCCATTCAGCTGCCTGCAACAGTTTATTTTGGAAAGGGCAGACCGTACAAGGCGGAAATGGCCAATTAAAGTACCTTTGCCCCTCTTTTCACGAATTTTACCATAAACAAGGTGCTTACAGTTCATAACGTCGGGTTACAATTTGGAAAGCGGGTGCTTTTTGATGAGGTCAATTTAAAATTTACAAAGGGCAATTGTTACGGCGTAATAGGCGCCAACGGTGCCGGCAAATCCACCTTCCTTAAGGTCTTGTCCGGAGCTATTGAAAGCACCCGGGGCAGCATAGAAATCACTCCGGGCGAACGAATGGCCGTTTTGTCCCAAAACCATTTCGCCTTCAACGAACACCCCGTGCTGGATACCGTGATGATGGGCCACCCTCGGCTTTACAGCATCATGAAGGAGAAAAACGCCATCTACGACAATCCCAACGCTACCGAGGAGGACTCTATGCGGGCTGCTGAACTGGAGGGCGAATTTGCGGAAATGAATGGCTGGATGGCTGAAAGTGATGCCGCAGAGTTGCTCAGCAACATGGGCGTGCCGGAATCCCTGCACTATGCACTCATGGCCGACCTCGACGGTTCCTATCGCGTAAAAGTGCTGCTGGCTCAGGCGCTGTTCGGATCGCCGGATATCCTGCTCATGGACGAGCCCACCAACGACCTCGATGCCGAAACTACCGACTGGCTCTGCGATTTTCTGGCAGATTACCAGAACATTGCCATCGTGGTTTCGCACGACCGCCACTTCCTCGACATGGTATGTACTCATGTGGTGGATGTGGATTTTGCAAAAATCCGGATGTTCACGGGCAACTACACGTTCTGGTATGAAACCAGCCAGATCATGGCGCGCCAAATGGCCGATAAAAACAAAAAAGTGGAGCAAAAACGGCAGGAAATGATGGATTTCATTGCCCGTTTCTCGGCCAATGCCTCGAAATCCAAACAAGCCACCAGCCGCAAAAAAGCCCTTGAAAAGCTCAATCTGGAAGAAATTCAGGTGTCGAGCCGTAAATATCCGTACATCTCCTTCCGCCCTGAACGGGAGCCCGGCGATGTCATTCTGGATATCCAAAAATTAAGCGCCAAAAACAATCTGGGTGAATACCTCTTCCGCGACCTATACCTGCGCCTAAATAAAGGCGATAAAGTGGCTATTTTGAGCAGAAATGCCATGGCGGTGTCGGCCTTGTTCGATATCCTGTCTGGCGAGGAGCAGCACTACGAAGGTGAATTCCAGTACGGGCAAACCATTGCATTCCAGTACCTGCCCAACGACAATGGCGCCTACTTTACCGGCGATCAGGATCAGAACCTGATAGACTGGCTGCGGCAGTATTCCAAAGAAAAGGACGAAGCTTTTATCCGCGGCTTTTTGGGCCGTATGTTGTTCAGCGGCGAGGAGGTGTTTAAAAAATCCAGTGTATTGTCGGGAGGCGAAAAGGTGCGCTGTATGTTATCCAAAATCATGCTGGCCAACCCCAATTCCCTGATCCTGGATGAACCTACCAACCACCTGGATCTGGAATCCATCACGGCTCTCAATACGGGTATGCAGGAATTTACGGGCAATATTATCTTTACTTCTCACGACTATCAATTGCTGGATTCGGTAGCCAACCGCATTGTAGAAATCACGCCAAAAGGCCTGATAGATCAGTCTATGTCGTACGGCGATTACCTCCACAGCGACAAAGTGAAGAAACTGCGTGCGGAGATGTATGGGTGAGGGAAGAAGCACTCATCTATCGTGTAGGTTTTTGAAAACCTACGGTATTCTCTTTAGAACCCATCTCAAAACTAACTGTCGGGCCAAAATGGTGCCTAAAAGTGGAATTTTGCGTTAGTTTTTCAGTGTAGAACCCTGCTACAATGTAAAAAAACTGCCTTGCCTTCATTTTTTAACCCTCATTTTGACTCCAACGCCAGTATTGAGATGGGTTCTAATCATATGTGGCTGTTAAGGCTATATGGGAACACATCTAACATCTTGTAACCCGCTGTTTTAACGGCGGGCAAATGCAGCCCCACCCATTACATCTAGCATCTTTACAAAACATCAGCATCATCCCAAGACCCGAACAAAGCCATACTTAACCATGAACATCTGACATTCTTCTTCAAACGACTTACTTCGGTGATGTTCCTCCTGTTTTTTTAAATAATTTCGAACAACTTCCACTTGCGACTGACCAATAGAAGCAGCGTAGTAGTCATCTGCCCACGCAAAATCTGTCTCAAACAATTGTTTCTGATTTGCAAAACTCGAACTTTCTCCTTTGAGCAATTTCATAATTTGAGCTATGTTCTGGTCACATGCCATCGAAATTAAGGTGTGAACGTGATCGGATTCTCCATTAATAAAATCCAAATATATTTTCTTTAGCATAGGATTTAATGTGCTTGAACAGCTCGATGCGCTTGTTTTTGTTTGTCATGAGTGGCTCACGTCGTTTGGTTGCCCAAACTGCGTGCACCCAGATGCGTACTTGTGCCATGTGATGATTTGGTTGATTAGTGAAAAAGTGGCGTGAACTTTACAAAATTAAGGTTTTCATAGAAAAGATACAAGGCTTAATACTGGAAATAATAGCCTGATAAATATGCCTCCCTGAGACTTCTGATGCTGATGTTTTGTAAAGATGCTAGATATGATTTGTAGGTAGGCTCATGCCCGCCGTTAAAACAGCGGGTTACAAGATGTTAGATGGGTTGCCGGCTAGCCTTAATAGCAACATATGACTTGTGTACATACCGTAGGTTTATAAAACCTGCGAGGTCTGAAAACCCAACCTGCAGGCTGTTTTTCAGA
>DLXL01000082.1:10864-11167 GCA_003448025.1 Saprospirales bacterium
ATACCGTAGGTTCTTGGAAACCTAGGAGGTCTGAAATCAATTTCATTTGCAATAGAAGCGCCTTTATCGCAAGCATATCCCTTACATCATAAAACCATTTTCGGCGGTCAGTGGTTTGGGTACATTTTTTTCACCCATCATTTCCCTCAAATCAATTTCAATGGAGCGGGAAATAGACGTGATGGGCACATCATTGTATGTCCCTTCAAATGGATTTTCAGAATAATCGCCGATCATTTCCATCAGGAAATATACCCAGATGAGCAATGCTGAAAAAGGCACGGTAAGCCAAACCGTGTGACT
>DLXL01000095.1 GCA_003448025.1 Saprospirales bacterium
AAACGGCGGAATGGTATCCGGCGTTTGGCCACCTGCCTGCATGGAGGACAAAAATAGAAACAGAAAACCATAATAACGGCTCATGGGTGTTTTCGGATAATTCGATCAAATTTTGTGCCCGCCAGGTTTAGTTGAGGACAAGAAATGGGCATTTGCCCAGAACTTGACAGAAATCGTAAAAACATACAACTGTCATTATTCAACGGAGTGTCTTGATTTTTTAAATTTCTTCGCAATAAACATTTGGATAGAAACAAAAAGTGCAACAGTGAAATGAGCGATATTTTCCGTTTTTATTTGAAAGATAGATCATGCTTTAAAGTTTTACCACTCTTCCTATTCCTTTCGCAATTCCATTTTCTCGTAATATGATATGGTAAATACCTTCAGGTAGAGATTCCATGGGAATTTTTACAGTTAAATGCTGCTTACTAATGGTAATTTCCTTCACAAACTGGCCTGAAGTATTCCAAATTTCAAGCGTACTGTTCGCATTTTGGCTTGGATTAGGAAGGTCGAGGATTAATTCACTTGAAACAGGGTTGGGATACAGGTTCAATGAGAGTGTTCTTTCTGTTGTTGATAGTAATTGGTCTAAAGGGTATTTACATAAAAGTTGTGTCTGAATAGATGGGATTGACTCAGAATAACTTATTCCAGTGAGATAAAGACTGTTGTCAGACCCTGTTGCAGCATCAATCGGAGTATTTTGTTCACCTATTAAATCAGAAATGAAACCCTTTATAAAACCACCTTTATCATAGAAACTTAAGATAAATTCAGAGTCTTCATATTCTTCTGAAGATGATATGGTGCCTAGAAATAACATTTTTTCATTTGGCATTTTGATAATTTTGCTAAACCCGCAATTTATGTTGCTATTAAATACAAAATTGTGCTCCCATTGCTTTTGTCCAGAGTTATCGATTAGCGTCTCTACTGAAAATCTGCCCGTTGAGTCTTTGAAAACTCCAGACACATAAATTTCTGATGAGTTATTTGATTCAATATCGAGAATACGAGAATTCACAAAAAATGGATCTTGAGGGAAAATGTCAGCCTTGTGATAGCTCCACTGAAGTGATGCGTCTAACGAGTATTTTGCTATTTTATATAGGCGATCAGCTCCGATATATAAATTACCATCCATATCTATGTGTGAAGGATAATAACTGGTAAAAAGATTATCAAAGTTCGATTCACTTGATGCCGTATTAATTGTATTTCCGTTCTCGTCAAGTTGCCAGCTAATATATTGATGTCCTGTATTATTACTAAAATTTCTTCCCCAAAAAACCCATTTGTCGCCTATGTTTCTAGCATTCAAGCCTCCAATACTTAGGGTGTCATTAATGTAGGACCGGCTCCAAATGACATTCCCATTTGGCGATAATTTGGAAACTATTAAACCACTTTTTTGAGCACCAACATCACCATATTGGCCAAACACCATTAAGTTTTGATCCTCATCTAATAGCAATTTAGTTACGTAGTTTACGCCAATGTTTGGATCTTCAAGTTGGTATTGCCAAATAGAATCTCCGTCGCTTCCATATTTCAACACAATAAAGCTGGGCAATTGTCCTTGTGTGCTGTTCAAAGAGGTGTTTCCAGCCACATATACTGCACCAGATTTGTCCAAAATTGATGAAATCAAAATATCATTGGCTAATTTGTCAAATTTTTGCTGCCAAATTAATTGTCCATTAGGATCATATTTGGTAGTTAAAATGGAATTCAATGATCCTGGTTGATAATCTTCAGTACACACAATAATATCATGAGCAGAATCAACCATGGCAAATGGTGCGCCGTACAATGAGTTACATTCCATTCCATCCTGCCTGATCCATAAAGGGTCAATGTTTTGAGCTGCAGAAGTGTATACATTTAGAAGGAATGCTGAAAAGATAAGCGTGATTTTCATGATAAAAGAGGTTGAATAGAGGATCCTTTTGCACTATTAGAAAAGGATCCTCTAAGATTAGGTTACTGTTTAATCACTTTGTTCGAAAATACATGGCCGTTAACAATAAGGTTGACCATGTACATTCCTAAAGGCAGATTATCGGGAAGCTCAGTTGTAATGCTATTTACGCCATTTTGCACTACTACACCTTTGCGCAAAACAAGTTGACCAGTTGCATCTGAAATCACTAAATAACCTTTTGATTCCCCACTTGAATGTTGAAAAGTGAGATTGATACTATGATCCACCGGATTTGGGCTACACATTAAATTTTTATCTGATATGTTAATTGCAGTTATGTCGCGGTTTCCTGTTATGGGGATAGCCTCTATAACCAATGATGTTGTTACAGAACTTAAGCTATTCCCACCTTGAATAAATAAGGGAGGTAGAACATCATTGTAAAGCGAAACTGTATTTTGCAGATTGGCAATAGGAGATTTTACCTTAACAATCACGGTAAATATTGTTCCTCCAGTTGGAATATTCTGATTACCGGCAGGATTTAGCCACAAAGTTGTCAATGCGTGTGGGTCTTGAAGGTTTAATCCAAAATTTTCGGACTTCGTATAGTCTGTCATTGGGCCAGTAATGACATCAAGGATCTCAAGACTTTCAGCAGGTAATTTTAACCCGAATTGGAATCCGGCCACAGCTATCTGCTGCTGGTTTTTTACAGTTAGTGCAATTATCTGGTCTTGAGCAAAATTGTCTGTTGGTACAAATAATGCAACCGATGATGTTGCCCCAGGTTCGGGTTCTTCCTGGCAGGGCGCATTATCTGTTGGCCATGTACCATTAACATCACCAATTTTAATGCCGTCGAAACCACGCTGTCCATCGGGTGGAATAGAATAAGTCCATCCTTGCTCCAAGTAAGCCCCGTTAAGTAAGGCAAATGGCTGTGTGTTGAATTGATTTCCCAAGGTTTGTGGGATAATCTCAGGGATATATCTAAATGGTTGCTCCTGATTAGGAAGGAAGTCCCAATAGGTTCCAAGTATTAGTTTTCTTAGTTCAATAATATCAAAGGTCGTCACACTGTTACTCTTGTTTGCGTCTGCCGCAATCATTTTATAACCGCTAGAGAATGGGTTGTTGGCAAGGATATGATCTCTTATGGCTAACAAATCGCCCACATTAACACCCTTTATCCATTCGCATCTGGTATGGCCATAGTGGACCTTCAATGGGTTTGTAGCAGATTCCAATGTATTTTTTTTACCATTGTGGTAAATGTGTGTATTGAATGCATCTTGGTGCAAAAGCCCGCTGAAATTGCCCATCTTACTACTTGTAACATTGCATTTTTGGTCCGTCGAGTGCCTAACTCTTATGCTGACATTGTGAAGCCCTAAATTTGTACCTTCGAACTCCACTCGATCTGTAAATGTACCACAGCGGGGTAATGTGTAATTAGGCTCTCTTTCAGAGTCATAATAGAACTTTGCTCTCTGCAATTGTTTGGTTGTAAATTGGTTTAAGCAATTGAGCCTCCAATAGGACATATAGTTCCGACCAAGGCTTAATCCACCAACTGGGGGATTTATACCATCTCCATTATAATCGGTGTAAGTAAGTGTATTATTAAAGTCGCAGCCAAAATTTTGTGCAGTAAGAGGACATCCAGGGAAAAAAGAGGGAAAGTTCGTACAATCAGCAGGAGTATCTTCAACTAAATCTCCGGATCCTAAAAAATTGACTGTTTTGAAGGGTTTAGGTGATGCGGGATTTAGGTTCTGTCTAATAACTAATTCTCTTCCCCACCATGTTGGGATAAATTGATTATTGGCATCTAACACTGGGTATGGATGGTCATTTGCGTCTGATGCTGGTGGAGAGGAGTAGATAGTTGATGATACAAAGTGCGTGTGTAGTAATCCAAAGTGATGGCCAGTTTCATGAATTATTGTTGGGCCAAGATCAGCAGGGCCGTTTAATTTTACAAAATTAGTATGCTGGAAGAACCCTGTAGGCCAGTTTGGATTGCCTGCATTATATGACTGTTCCGGAATCGGAGCATATGGGGGGGGAGTACTTGGCTTAACAAAGATCTCTAAAGTGCCGGATGCATATGCGAACGAGGTTATAAATTGGTCAACGTCTTCACTTGATTTTATTCGGTCGTCCCAAATTTCATTTATTTCGCCACATTGGATAAAATTAACACCCATTGGTGCGAATGCTTGATTAAGGCTATTCAGTGCAAAGGTTACGTGGCCTTGTGAGAGGGTAAAGCCTCCATTAGGACCAACAATTGCAGTGAAAGGTACAGGTATTCCTCCAACATTTAAGGGAGCACTGCCTTGCTGTTCTAAATTGGCAATGAACTCCTCAATTTGGGGCTGTTTTTCAATAAGCTCTTGCACGATTTGGGTTGGAATATCCAATCCGCATTCAAGACCTTGTGCATGATTAAAAAATGGATTAAAGAAAAAGGCAAAAAGAACTA
>DLXL01000301.1:0-1342 GCA_003448025.1 Saprospirales bacterium
CCCACACCCCCCCCCCCACACCCCCCCCACCCCCCCCCCACAAACCCAACCAAACCAACACCCACCCCCCCCACCCCCCCACCCCCCCACCACCCAAAAAAAACCAAAAAAAAAAACAACAAAAACAAAAAACACACGCGAACGCCTTTTCTGTTCTTCAGCCGAAACCGCGCCAGTACTGACTATCAAAACACTCCCGCCGCGTTCGGCTCTACCAATGCCGTATCCTACAATTTCAAAAGCGGATTAGGCCTGGTAGGCGTCGGTTCCTTCACGAACGCCGGATTCACACCCAAAGCAGGAGTTCAATTCGTCAGAATGAAAGGCGACTTCCTGTTTTTCGGGTGGCTGGTGGCGGATCTGAAAAAAGAAGGGAATGTGGACTTATTCGGCATGTTCCGCTGGCAACCGACACTGCAGGAACAATGGCGCCTGTTTTCTCAATTGGAGTTATTCCCTGTTTACAACCCCAAAAATGAATTCTGGAGCCTTACCCAACGCCTGCGCCTGGGTGTAAAATATCGCAGCTGGGCGGCAGGTTTAATGGCGGATTTCAACCAATCGGGAGTCGATGCTTTTACTCAAACCCATAATGTCGGGTGGTTTTTTCGACATGATTTTTAATTCACCAGGCCCATGATTATTAAAAAAATCTTCAATCCGCTTGCTGTTGCCCGCTATATGCGTTGGGAGCTGACGGCTTCCACCATCCTATCGATAGCCGTCTTTTTTCTTTACCACCATGAACACCTGGAGAAAGTCAGTCTGCCCTTTTCCATTGCTGCGATCATGGGTAGTGCCCTGGCTATTTTCATTGCCTTTCGCAACAACAACGCCTACAACCGCTGGTGGGAAGCCCGCACCATCTGGGGAGGCATTATCAACAACAGTCGCATTTTTGCACGGCAGATCATCGCCAATGCCGATCATGCAGTCGCTATCGGGAAAGCTACTTCAACCGAAGTGGCGGCCTATAAACAGGAACTGATTTACCGGCAAATCGCTTTCGCCCACGCGCTGCGCCTGCACCTGCGGAAAGAAAACGCTTGGCAGGAACTCCGGCATTTGCTCCAGGAAAAGGAGTTTGAAGCATTCACCGCCAAAAATAACAAGCCCAATAACCTGCTGCAAACCCAGGGCATCCGTATCAGGGAGGGTATGCGAACGGAGATATTGGGCGCCTTCGACAACATCAGTCTGGAACCCACTCTGGCCGGATTCAATCATTTCCAGGGCGCTTGCGAACGCATTAAAAACACCCCCTTGCTGCGCCAGTATCATTTTTTCACGAAATTGTTTCTCCTGGTTTTCATGGCAGTGCTGCCTTTTTCCCTGATCGCGT
>DLXL01000301.1:1449-6375 GCA_003448025.1 Saprospirales bacterium
GTGCTGCCTTTTTCCCTGATCGCCGATTTTCATAAAATGGACGCACCAGCCCTGATGATACCCGTCAGCATCCTGATATCGTTCGTATTCGGCGTAATGGGCAAAGTGGGTGAAGTAAACGAAGATCCCTTTGAAAACCGAATCACCGATATCCCCATGACCTCCATGTGCAATACCATTGAGCGGGATTTGAAAGAAATGCTTGGAGAACCCGACCTTACCCCGAAATTGGAGCCTGAAAAAGGATTTCTTTTCTAAGGTATGCTGACTAAAAACAGAATTGAAGCATTTAGCGACGGAGTAATTGCCATTATCATCACCATTATGGCCTTCGACCTGAAAGTGCCTGAATTGCAAGAGGAATTTTCCTCCCAGGAAGTCTGGAATGCCCTTGGAACAGTAGTGCCAAAGGTGCTTTCCTACATGTTGAGTTTTGTAATTCTGGCCATCATGTGGCTCAATCACCACATGTTGTTCGACAAAATCCCTCATACCACCTCAAAACTGGTCTGGTACAACATGCTGCTGCTGTTTGCCATGTCGCTCATTCCCATGCCCACCCATTTTATGGCGGCCCACCCGTTTCTGCCAGAGGCGGTCATGTTTTATGGTTTCGTGATGTTCCTCAATGCATTGGGATTCTTCCTGCTTCGTCGCTATGCGGAAGTCCATGCCAAACTCATCCCTTACAATGCCATCGTACAGAAGAGCAACCTGATTTCTACCCTGCTCTATTTTCTGTCCATTCCACTGGCATTTGTATCGCCTTATCTGTCTTTCTTGATTTTTATCGGTATTCCTGTCTGGTATTTTTTGCCTGACAGGTTCCACAAATAATGGATTATCATGGATTTTTCTACAATTTTTGAAAACAACGAAAAATGGATTGCCGAAAAACTGGCAGTCGACCCCGACTATTTCAAACAACTTTCCAAAGGCCAAAGCCCTGAGTTCCTCTATATCGGTTGTTCAGACAGCAGAGTGACGGCGGAAGACTTAATGGGGCTGCAACCGGGTGAAGTTTTCATCCACCGAAATGTGGCCAATCAGGTGATCCCGACCGACAACAACATCAACGCGGTGATCCAGTATGCCGTTGAACATTTGAAGGTTAAATACATCATTGTTTGCGGCCATTATGAGTGTGGCGGTGTGAAAGCAGCACTGCATCCCAGCGACATGGGACAGTTGAACAGTTGGCTGCAAACCTTGCGGGATGTGCGGCGCTTACACCGTGAAGAACTCGAAGCCATTGAGGACGACCATGCCCGTTTCGACCGCCTGGTGGAGCTGAATGTTCGGGAGCAATGTATGAACATCATTAAGATTGATCACGTACAACGGTCGTGGTACAAAACCGGTTTCCCCAAGATCCACGGTTGGGTATTCGATGTGCGCACAGGCAAGCTGATCGATTTAGGGCTGAAAATGGAACAGGAGTTTGCCCCCATTCGGGAGATCTACGATTTAAAACCAGTATAACCTATTATTTTTTCAACATGAAAATTGCCATCATTGGAACAGGAAATGTAGGCGGAGCACTCGCCACCAGTTGGGCCAGGGCCGGCCACGAGATCCTGCTGGGCGTGCGGGATACTCAGCAATTCAAGGGCGGAGAACTGCTCCAGAACCTCAACACCTCCGTGCACACCATTGAATCTGCAACAGCACAGGCTGATGTGATCCTGGTAGCAACCCCACCCCAGGTAGCGGAAGAACTGGTTCAATCATTCGGAAACGTGGACGGTAAAATCATCATCGATTCTACCAATGCCGTGCGGACCAAGCCGGAGCATTACCCCACCGCTTTTCATGCCTTCGAAGCCCTGACCAGGGCAGAGGTAGTCAAGTGTTTCAATACAACCGGTTTTGAGAACATGCAAAATCCGGACTATGGCCACACCCGACTCGATCTGTTTATGGCCGGCAACAGTGCACGGGCGAAAGCAGTAGCCGCCCAACTGGCCAAGGATGCCGGCTTTGAATATTGCTACGATTTTGGCGGCAGCGACCGCGTGGAATTGCTGGAAAAATTTGCGCTTTCCTGGATCAATCTGGCTATTTTCCAGGGAATGGGAAGGGATATCGGATTTAAGCTGGTGCGTCGGTAGGGGTTTCCCGCAGATTTAGTTTTCCCGCAGATTTTCCCAGATGGACCGCAGATTTCGCAGAGCGCGTTCGGCTGGGTATTACAGGGGTTTAATGGAGGCTCAACACTTCTTGTTTATTAATTAACAATATAAAGCCGAACGCTTTCTGCGAAATCTGCGGTCCATCTGCGAAAATCTGCGGGAAAACTCATTCTGCGTAATCTGCGGGAAAATTAACGCCCTCCTTTCCCCACCATCGCCAAAGCAAACGCCTTCACGGCATCCACTTTCCCGAAATAATCATCCACCGTCTGATATACTTCATAATCCGGCAGTATACCCTTCTCATCCGGAAATGACGGTGCATTAGACACATGGGTATTGTCGGCCACCCCAAAGGTGATTTTGGTATTCGGTAACCGGCACATGGTTTGGCCTGCAGAACAGAACTGATTGGAGCCCAGTTCTTCACCAATGATGGGGCCGAGTTTGTGCCGTTTTACCAGCGACATAAAATGCCCGGTGGTGGATTGGCCGAGGCCATCCTGGACAAACCACAGCTTGCCTTTGAATCGGTTATTAAAAGGTGTGAAAGACTCTTCTCCATATATCTTTTCTTTTTTCCCGGCAAATTCAGACCTTGAGTAATAGACAAAGGGTTTATCCATTAAATAACGCAATAAATGGATACTCGCATGTTGTGAACCGCCCCCGTTAAACCGAACATCAATGACCAGGTTCCTGATATTTTTCTCCCGAATTACCTGAAAGGTACTGTCTATAAATCGTTGAAATACCGACAGATTATTCCAGGGATAAAAATTGAAGGTGGTTATGCTCAATACGGCACTTTTACCATCGCCCAATAGATCAAGGCACAATTCATCCGGACAAACCTTGAGCGATTTATTCCGGAAAGGGCCATGGTGTTTTTCCGCCTGATTCAACACTACAGCCCGGGCTTGTCCGCTGAGTACAACCTCATACTTTTCCGCAAACCCGAGCGCATAAGGAATCAAACACGCCGACCACATATTGAATTCGTGCCTTTTGGTGGTTTGCACATATCCCTGAGCAGGGAGATGGCGATAGATATTCTGTACCAGCGTGGCTGTTGGCACCCCGTTGATGCTCAGGATTTCATCTCTTTCTTTGACTTTTCCGGCATTATTCAATGGGTCAATGACGTAAAGCCGATTATCAAAAATACGTGTTTCGAGCGGGAAGCGATACTTGAGCGGCAACATCTCGTTTTCTTCGCTGAAATAACTAATGCGGGTATGCGAACAATTCACACTGGCCATGATTTCGCCGCAATGCCAGAAGAATTCGGCATAAGTGGTACGATCTGTCATCAGCTGTTTCTTCTGCTCCACCAATTGCTCAAATGCTTCTTTGGAAATGAATTTGAGTGCGTTGGGGTGCACTTTCAGCAGTTTTTTAGCCAACTGATCGAGGTCTTCCCGGTATTGTGCAGCAGTATAAACCTTGGTGAATTTTTCAGCGGGTGTTTCCGGTTTTTTATGAGGGAAATTGATGCGTTCCAGCTGATCTTCCGCATTGAAGTTATCCGGATTCATGGTCAATGATGTCTCATAGTTCCGAATGGCCAGATCCGTATTATCATTTACCATGTAGGCTTCGCCCAGGCTGTCGTAGGCATTATACGAATCCGGAAATTCCGCTACAATCAACTTAAATATTTCAATAGCTTCATAAACCTTATTGTCCCATAAGGCCCGGTATCCATACATAGTGATTTCCGTTTCATTGGTAAAATCATATAACTCCGGTTGTTCTTTTTTCAACTGGTAGTACAACGCAATGCGCCCAGCGATGGGTAAGGAATCATGTTCCGTGAGTTTATGAACAATAGATATCTTACCCGCAGGTTTCGAATTTATAGTTGATTGTGCTGCATCAACCGCATTTTTTTTATTCAATCCACAACTGTTGCCTAGGGCCCCAGACATAATGATGGCGAAAAAAATATATAGAAATTTTGTGTGCATAAAGCTTAAAATTGTTTCCGCCAAAAGTAAGCTCAGCGTTGGCATGGGATGGAGAAACACCTGTAAAAGGATGTAACAGGGATGTAAAACCTGAGTAAATCACATGCTACCTGATATTTTAAATTACTCCCTAAATACCATTTTTCTTTTTTGCCTCATCAAAAAATCATCATCGACATACCAATATTCTCCCATCAGGATACTGCGCAATGTCTGTGGATGGCGGAATGCGATTTGCCTGAACATGTTATCTATATCCTCTTTCAAGTTTCCTTTATAATGAATCAGGTTTATCCTGATATAACATTCCTGCATTTTTACAAAATCACATAGTAACCCAAAGCGTTCCCGGAACCGATGCTCAGCCTCTTTTTCTTCCAAAGAGGGTTCCTTAAAAAAATCCACTATTTGAGGAGGCTCCAAAGCCGCATCGAAACACAAATCCACGCCACATTCCAGTAGCTGATCAAAGTACAGGGCACAGGCCAGCAAGGCACATGACTCGTGTTGCAGTTGCGCATGTGCAAAATTGGAATAGTAGACGGGAATATGTTTTCGGGTATAATTACTGTCCTCACAAACCAGTTTTTGACGCAGATTGGTAAGCACGGCCGAGTCCAAAGAGCAATGTACAAAAGATGCCTGGGCGTTTGAAATGCCAGCAAAAAACAGCAGGTTAGCGATAAAAAGTTGTGTACGCATGATCATTGAGGTAGTTTTGTATTGGATACAATTGGCAAGGGATAGGTTGTATTCGCCTATACAAGAATACCTGACACACTAAAACCATACTACTGGACATTTTGGTTTCAGACCTATAAGGT
>DLXL01000084.1:0-569 GCA_003448025.1 Saprospirales bacterium
CTGCTCCAGCGGTTGCGGATGGAGTCGCACAACCTGAATGACGACTTTGCGCTTCAAATGGAAAGAAACGTGCAAAAATTAAAGCCCGGACTGGTCGTCTTTTTTACGCACCCCAAAACAGGCTGGTTTAACAAGTGGTTTAGCCCTAACCGCGCCGAGTCGTTTTCATACATTACCAAAGTGCCTATGCTGGTATACCGTAAGGGAACTAAATAATTTCCCGACCTTTGCCGGATGTGCACGGTCACCTACTTGCCATTATCAAATGGGTTTATTCTTACCCATAACCGCGACGAGGCGCCCGCCCGCTCGCCTAAGAGCATTGTACGAGAGGGCAGCCCCGCCATCCTTTTCCCGCGTGACACACACGCCGGGGGCACATGGATAGCGTGCAGCCAGAGTGGCCGAACGGCTTGTCTGCTCAATGGCGCATTTGTTTTGCACCGCCGCCAACCACCTTACAGACGAAGCCGGGGACTTTTACTCCTTGATTTTTTCGACTGGAAAAATGCCGACGATTTTTTTGCAGAATACGATCTGCATAACATTGAACCTTTTACTTTTCTGTA
>DLXL01000084.1:728-4976 GCA_003448025.1 Saprospirales bacterium
CTTTTCTGTATTTCGAGCAGCCGCCAGACAACTCCGGGAGTCCGAAGCGCGCCGTAGAATTAAGATGGGATGGAGAACAACGATATGTAAAGGAACTGGACCCCGGGCAGCCACATTTTTGGTGTTCTGCCACGTTATATCCCGCTGAAATGCAGGCAAAACGGGAGGATGTTTTCAGGCAATGGCTGCACAGACAGCCATCATATGAACAGATTGACTCCAGGTCTGTTTTACACCTGCACAAGACCGGCAACGTGGGGGATCCGGAACAGAATTTTGTCATGAACAGGGCAGGTCGTGTACAGACAGTGAGCATTACGCAAATTTCTGTACATGCAAAAAACGCCCGCATGAAGTACCTGGATCTTCTGGAAAAAAACAAGAGCGAACGGCGGCTTACTTTCCTTTAATGGCAGCTTTATCCTGTGAACAGGTTGTAAACTTTCCAAATTATTGTATACCGCTCGTTAAATCTATGCAAACTAACCAACAAAAATGTTGCTCAACCAAAAGAATCACTCTATTTTGCAGGCAAATTAATCTTAATAATCCTCACCCTGAACATTTATCGAGCCAATTCTCTACCGTTAAAGACCTTTTTTCTGTCATTGATGCGGCCTTAACCTGAATTTGTTAGCATGAAACAAACCCTACTCCTGTTTTTCTTTCTGTTGGCCGCTATAGCCCTTCGGGCTCAAAATACCCCAAGACCGGAACTGTCGGTTTTTCCCAACCCAACTACAGAATTCGTTTCCGTACAAGACCAGGCAGATGCTGTAGGTCAGTTGAACGTCTT
Source organism: Saprospirales bacterium (assembly GCA_003448025.1). Lineage (GTDB taxonomy): Bacteria > Bacteroidota > Bacteroidia > Chitinophagales > Saprospiraceae > M3007. Next base: position 1,525 of record DLXL01000084.1, read on the forward strand.
CAATCTCCTTGGTAAAAAAGTTAAAGCCTTTGAAGCCTCCAAAGGAGAGCAGTACTTTTTAGGCGACCTGCCCAAAGGTGTATACCTGGTGCAACTGGTTGGCAAAAACAAACAAGTGCTAAAATCTCAAAAGGTAGAAAAAAGATAAAGAGTGAATGTGGGGAATAAAAATGAGGCCAATAGGAAAGATCCACATTGGCCTCATTTTTTATTCCCCACATTAATCACATTCCCTTATTATTCCATCATTTTCATCAACCACTCACGGGCCGGCAAAATGCGTATTTGCCCAAGTTCTGTACGGAGTTGAGGCCATTTGGAGACAGGGGTCCGCAAGAGTTTCTTGAGTGCTGATGTAAAATTCAGGTATCCTGCCCTGGTATTTTCGGCCAGTAGTTTATTGCGTCTCAGATAGGTCTCAAATGCATGCAAGGCACTGTCAAGCGCATCATACTGATCCTTTTGATAGAATATCTGGCATAACATAGCCTTTGGGGTGATGGAATAGTGAACGTCTGTGAACTCTACCATTTGCAAATGGTTCATCGCTTCATCCAGCCGGCCCGTTGTGTAGTATACCAGTGCAAGGTTAAAATGCAGCGCATCCTGCTGAAACTCCTGTGCCAGCAATCTGGTATTGGAAGCGATAAAAGTCTCCGCCCACTCGAAGCGATGGAGTCGCAGCGCCAGGTTGATCATGTTCTTAAAGTGCCAGGGGGATAATTTCCCGGATACCAGCAAAATACCAGATTCCAGCGTGGTCAGATATAATTGAAACGCCTCCTCTTCGTATGTTTCTCTGCCATGCATGATCTGAATGTTGCAGAAATTGATGGCATATTGGTAAATATCTGCTTGGTCTTCCAAACTGAACCGTTCAGACGACTCCCCTAGCAAGCGTTTCAATGCGTCAAAATCGGCATCTGCCTGTGGCTTGCTTAACAGTTGAAAAATCCTGTAATAAGCTTCTATAGCCGGTGATGGAAGATCAGTCAGATGATTTCCAACAAACCGGCAGATTTCCTCTACCAATTGTAATTGATAGGGAGTGGCTACCACCGCCTGACTGGCATACATATAACAGGTACGGCGGAGTTTTTCTATCAGATAAAACGTGTCAAGGTTATCGGTAGCGGTTTGAACATTCTCATTGAATTGCCTGGGCGACCGTTGAACAAAACGCTCCGCTTCATAGATCTCAAGGGCAAATTTTTGATAGTAATGGTGACTGCCAGGCCGACGTTCGGCGGCCATAGCGCGCCGGGCCCTCTCCAAATGGAATTCGTAATGCTTGTCGAGCCCCCGCTCGTTTAAGCCCCGCAGCATCCATTGTTTAGGCACATAGGGGTCCTTCTCATACTGCTCCAATGCTATCCACTCTTCAGCCAATTTGAGCAGAAACGACATGGTATGATTCAGCCTGGCATCATCCGCCGGTTCACCCGGAAAGACCGCGCTCATGGCCGCATTTCTTTCCAATCCAGAAAAGTCCGGCCGCATGGAACTCAACCAGTCAAGAAGCCTCATCACTTCCGGATTCCGATTGAAGTAGGGTGATGTAACCAATTGCTGCAGACTCCTGAATTCCCGGTTGTCGAGGCTGCTCAGCAGTTCTATGAGTTTACTTTTGTGCACCGTTCAGGTTAAATTGTCGTGGCAAGGCAAATTTACAGGTGTATATAACGAAGCATAGCGTTATTAATTTTGATTTTTTTATTTTTTAACTTTAATTAAAATTTTAAATATCAATTAGTTAGATAAATTTTGTAATTATTTTTTAGATTATTTTTTTGATAATGCTAAAATAATGTATTTGTATGACCTCCCAACCTGCCCCACTTTTGTACCGTTAAATAGTACAAACAAGGCACAACATGAAAAGAGTACTGGCAATATGGTGTTGGGTAAGCTGGATGCTGAGCAGTGCAAGTGGTCAGACAGGGCTGGTGGTTTATCCGGGCGATGTGACCAATAATGGTCAGGTGAATACGCTGGATTTTTTACATCTAGGTTTGGCGTATAACTATTCCGGCCCGGCGCGTGATTCTGCATCACTGGATTTTACCCCCATTCCTGCTACTCCCTGGAATTTGCAATTTCCAGGCGGACTCAATATGGCCTATGCAGATTGCAATGGCGACGGATTTGTAAATTATTATTTTGATGCCTTTCCTGTATACACTAATTACGGATTACAAAGGGCTTCAAATGTGATTCCCGACACGTTCATCCCGGGTATGTCTGGCATTGACCCGCCCTTGCATTTTGACGCATCTGCTTTGCCGACTTTTGTTCAAAATGGCCAAACCATTAAAATCCCGATTGAATTAGGCACTGCCGATATTCCCGCAGAAGATTTTTATGGAATAGCCTTTTCGGTCAATGCAAATCCGTCGCACATCGATCTAAACCAGGCCACCTTCAATTTTGCCGAACTATCCTGGATAAACCCGGATAACGACCGCATATGGATGTCGAAAAAAGCCCAGCCAAACCGTGTGGATGTAGGTCTTGTTCGAACGGATAGAAACCAGCGCAACGGATATGGCAGAATCGGATATGCCGAGTTTGTGATCATAGTGGATGTGATCGTCAACCAGCAAATCCCGGTGGTTATGGAGCAGGTGAAAATGATGGATAAATTTGGCAATTACAGTACCGTTGCCGGCGACACCCTGTGGATCAATGTAGCCCCGGAAAGCCTTGCCTCTTCCGAAAATGCCTTGAAATCCCCATCATTGGAAATATATCCAAACCCTGCATCTGATCAGGTAATGATCAAATCTTCTGCATCCATTAATGAGATCCAGTTGATCGATCTGCTTGGGCAGGTAATTTGGACACAACAAGCCGCCCGGCAGGATTGGCTGGAATTAGCCTTGCCTGCAGTGCCCAATGGTCTATATCTGATGAAAGTGGGAACCACCCAGGGCATTGCCTGCCGGCGCATTCAAATACAACATTAACATTCAACAAATAAACACACAAACACTTCTAAACATGAAAAAAGCACTTTTTTCCGCGCTTTTATTGATGCTCTCCTGTTGGGCGCAGGCGCAGCAGACGACCATTTCAGGACTGGTAACCAACCAGCTTTCCGGCCTGCCAATGCCCAATTCCGAGGTATTTGCCTTTGCCAGCGACTCCATTAATTTTGTATTCAATTCCACTATCACGGGCCCGGACGGCACTTACAGCATGAACCTGGACGTGCCGGCGGGCTATCAGGAAGTATTGGTTTCCGCTTTCTCCATTTGCGATCCAAGCGGCTGGGGCGATGAGGAGTACAAAATTGCACCGATCATTAACGGTCAGGCTGTTGCCGATTTTCAGGTATGTGGTGATACTTTCCCTCCATTTCCCAACTGTTTCTCTTATATAGATGCCTGGCCTACGGATAGCCTGACCTACAGCTTTACCGGGTATTATTACGGACAGGACAGCTCCTCTGT
>DLXL01000131.1 GCA_003448025.1 Saprospirales bacterium
AACACTAAAACACTAAAACACTAAAACACTAAAACACTAAAACACTATAACACTAAAACACCTGATACTCCGGTGCATACAACGCTGCATTGACCAGGCGTGAGAGTGGAATTTTGACCTCGGTATCGTTGCCGGTGCTGAGGTAGTTTTCCCATTCGTATACCCAGTCTTGTGCGGGTAATTGGTCCAGAAATACCGTGGTGAGGAAATAGTCGAGGCGTTCGGCATCGGGTTCTTCCGGAAACAAGTAGTGAAGGAGTTCGGTTACCAGTACCAGCGAGTCGGAAGGGTCAGATATTGCTCCGCTGTCTCGAATCCAGGCTGCTATATCCAGTTTGGTGCCGATGGGATCGTTTGAGCCACTTCCCCATGCGTTTGTACCGGTCAGTAGAATTTGGGGCAGTTTATAGCGCTGCACAATGGTGGCAGAATTAAAAAACTGGCGGTTCAAGGCAGGATCCTGGTAATATCCGGAATATCCGGCTACATCCAGGGGATAAAACAGGTCCATGCCTGCACGGGCAAGCATGCGCTCCAGCACTGCGGCACTGTAGAAATCACCATAATGTTTGGCATTTTCTGCTACCGGATCAGGGATGGGTAACTGGAAAAAGGAAATGGCCTGAAGCGACAGTTCCAGCGGACTTTTGATCAGCGCGCCGTAGATTTCGTCGGTATTGGCAGAGTCGTCCGTATCGAAAAAGTGTTCGCTTTGCAGCAACTTTTCCAGTACAGGTTTGATCTCGAAATTGTTGTCGGTAAGCAATTGTGCCAGTGGGGCTATGATTTCATCTTCTACTTCCTGCGGCACAATTCGGGTTACAAAATAATGATATAACCTGCGGCAGAACAACTGTGTGGTGGCAGGTTGTGCAAACACCAGATCAACAAAAGCGTTGAGTTCTGCCACCATACCGGCCGCGTCCTGCGTGGTAGCATTTATAGTTGCGCCTCCAAAGCGGGCACTGAAAACTTTCGGATTAAAATCGTGGCTCTGCGGATAGGCTTTACCGGCAGGAATCAAGGTTTCAGGATCTACATACTGGTGTCGCTGGGCATGATTGAATCCGGTGAACACCCGGGCAGCCTGAATCACGTCATCTTCTGTAAAGGTGGTATAATCTCCTGGTCCGGCGGCATCTCCCCGGCCGACCGTAAATAATTCAAAAAATTCGCGGGCGAAGTTTTCGTTTGGATTTTGGGCAAAATTCTGGTCATTATCCACGTACCGCAACATACAGTTGTCGGTCACCATTTTAGTCACCAGTTTTTTGAGATTGCCCAAACTTCCCCAACGCATCAGTGCCAGGTAATCGAAGAATTCCATGCTGCTGCCGCTGGCGGCATCTACTGCCATAAACTGGTGGAAAAACAGGGCCATTCGGTGGGAGGCGCCGGGGTCGTGCAGCGCTTCGTTGACCCACCATCCCATCACGAAGCGGGTGAGTTCCTCCTCATCTCCGGGAAGTGGAGCGCTGGGTGGTTGAGGCGGATTGATCCAGGAAACAGGCGCACCGGCGCCGGCGGAGTAGAGCGGTTGCTCCAGTTGAAGGGGGAAAGGGGTGAGTAAAGCGGTAACTGCTTCGGCAGCGGTCATTCCGGCCAACTCATCCACCCGGGCTCGGGTGAAGCGATAAGTGGTCCGGCGTAGTAAATGTGCCGCCTTGCGCCGCCCTAAAACCCCTGTCAGAGGATTTAAAGAAGCCATTATAAATCGGTTAAAGGTTTGACTAAAAAGTCGTTTTCAGAGGGAGTTGGAGGCGGGATGTCAAAGGCTTCGTCGGGAGACGAAGGGAATCGGGATTAGTGCAGCCCACTCCTGAGGTGTAGCGGGGAACCGGGAGGATTATAGGTTAAAGAACGGCAGGGTTTGGTTTTTATTGGGAGGCTGATTGATTTTTTTTATTAAATTTAAGAGGTTGTCTTATAAGTCGCTTTTTTATTTTTACCGCAAAGGCGGAGAGATGCAGAGAGCTTGATAACCAATTGTTTATGCCTCTGCGCCTCTGCGGTAAAAATTACTTATAAGACACCCTCTTAACGAATATTAATTGTATGACTATTTGGCAACCACCAGTTTAGTAATGCCAAAGTGGTCGCCTTCTGTCAAACGTACCCAATAGGCGCCATTTACCCATTGCTGGACAGGAAGTGCCAGTTGCTGGCGACCTTCTACAGATGGCATATTGTTTTGGTATACGCGTTTGCCCATCATGTCGAACACTTCAACCATAACATCGCCCATGCCGCTGAGAGTGGCGGTCACTAGGGTTTGGCTGGAAGCCGGGTTAGGTGTGAGTGTCAGGTCAAGTGTTGGATTGGCAGTTGGGGTGAAAACGCTGCTCGTACCAGGGATTTCAGAAGGATCTACTTCTACCCAAAGCAGGTTGTTATCTACGTGTGGATGGTTTCCTGCAGCAGTAGGGCCCAACAAACGAATACCTGGTTCATAATCCTGTTGATATACCAAGCCTACATTGCTGCCAATGTGACGTGGCAACATGGGGTAAACATTTTCAACGAATGGTATCAAAACCGTATCAGAGATATAAGGAGCTGCGATCAAATCCAGCGGATCTCCCCATGATTCACCATTATCGGTGGATTTTACCAGATATACGTGACGGAAAAACTGCTGATCAGTATTACTGCCGCGGTAAAGTTCATGCAATGCAGCGTATCCAACGTAGATGGCGCCATCTGCAGCCGCGCCGGATGAAGGCATACTCGCAAGGCTCATATAATAAGGTGCAATTTCATTAAGGCCGCTTACTCCCAAAAAACCATCGCCGTCATAGTCAAGCGCTGCACCGATCAATTGGAAATTGTCTGATCCAAAGGATTCTTTCCAATGCAAAAGGCCGTTAATGCCAGGGTAAAAAGATGAACCCGCGGCAGGGTCTGTGTCGGCGTAATACATTTCTCCGAAGAAGACATGTACTTCGCCAGAGGCATCAATCAAAAGATTTCCGGAACCATCCGAGCTAAACACAGCAAGAGAATCCGGCGCATTGGGGTCTGCTCCACCAATGTCATCAATGGTATAGGAGTCACCATCTGCTCCGGCATAGTTCTCAATCGCATCAGGGAAATCGTTCACTAAAATGGTCTCCCAAGTGTCACCATTGTCAAACGATTTAAATACCTGTAAGTCGTTCCAGGCTGGGAATGCTGCTACTGCAATGGTATTTCCATTGACATCAATGGCATACTCATCTGCGCCATGGGCGGTGTATTTTGTATTGTCCAGTCCAGGAATTTTTTCAAACTGTTTATCCCAGGTGAGTCCGCCATCTGTAGAACGCCAGTAAAGAATGTGGCCGTTAATTCCTTCATAGGCTGTACCTCCGTTTCCAGTTGGGGTAGTAATGGCAATGATATGAATGTTATTGCCAGAGGTTACCAGGTGAGGCCACAGGCAACCCTGACCAGCCGGCATTGGTAAATTGGTTTCAGTCCAGGATGTGGCGCCTGCTGCTCTGCGCATGAAACGCAATACAAAAGGAGTGACAAAAGTGCCATGAGACACGGCAACTTCTGTTCCATTACCTAAAATACTTGCAGAAGGAAATCCCGTACGTACACTCTCAATACGGGCAGCATTTGGCGTCCATGTTCCACCTGCACGGGTGCTGTATCCGGTACCCCGCTCCGGGAATGCATCAGCACCATCTGTTGCAAAAGTGTAGGTAGCAACTGGTTCACCATTGGGTTTATAGTACACCCGGGAAGGAACGCATCCGTATCCTTGAGCATCCCAGCGCGTGATGCCAACGATCTCTTCGGAGTTATTGCGATCAATGCTTCCACCAATTAATTCATGAGGGTTCTCCAGGTCAGGGGTGAAAATTTCAGGCAAGGTGGCCTGCTTTTGGTATGGCGCTGGTTTCAGTTGCTGGATTTTGACAGCGGACCTGGGTGCGATACTTTGAGCTGCGGCAAAAAAAGCCAGACAGATGGTCAGAATGGATAGCAGGTACTAATTTAGCATGGTACAATTTGATTGGAAAAATGAAAAAA
>DLXL01000273.1:0-465 GCA_003448025.1 Saprospirales bacterium
AACATCTTCCGTTTTTGCATCACCCAGTACAGCCCACCGGTAATCAGGCCTGCTACCACGATAGTCAGGTAAAATGCCCAGGGGTGCTCCGGGATCCCGTTGGGGATATTCATGCCCAGGAAAGAAGAGATCAGCGTAGGTACCATGAGTACCACCGTAATGATGGTGAGCCGGTGGATGACCTGGTTCAGATTGTTGGAAATGATGCTGGAATAGGCATCCATGGTACCGTTCAAAATGTTGGTATATACATTGGCCATAGAAAGAGCCTGAGAATTGTCGATAATAATGTCTTCAAACAGATCGCTCAGGTCTTCATCGCCATTGATGTGCAGGAAATCGGTGCGCTTCATTTTCATTTTGAGCAGTTCATTCGCACTCAGGGAATTCACGAAATACACCAGACTTTTTTCAATGGATAGCAATTGTCGCAGCTCTGCGTTTCGGCTGCTGTTCATCAGTTCG
>DLXL01000273.1:637-9296 GCA_003448025.1 Saprospirales bacterium
CTTTTTCGATTCTGTTCCTGCGCAGGTTAAGGGTTTTCAGGCAGGAGAGGAAGTGGTAAACGTTTTGTTCCAGCATTTGCAAGACAAACCGTTTTTCATCGGCGGGATTAAAATCACGTACGTTATTGGCCAGGAATTTTTCCAGTACAGGTGTTTCAAAGGCAGAGATAGTCACCACATGTTCAATGGTGAGCAAAATGCCGATTGGTACCGTGATGAAATAAGCCTCGTTTTCTGTGGAGGCGTTTTTGTTTTTAACCGGAGTATTGATCAGTACAAAACGTACATCCCCATCGCGCTCGTAACGTGCACGTTCGTCAAGGTCAAGGGAGTCAGTCAGAAAAGCAGGGTCAAAATCGAAACGGCGTGCGAACTCATCCAGTTCGTCAGGTGCGAATGGAGGTGCCAGGTGGACCCAGCAACCGGGATCCGGCTCGGTCAGTTCGACCAGGCGACGTTTTTCTCGTGTATAATAACGGGTCACTGTCCATCGAGCAGGTTATTGTGAGCAAATCAGCATCGAGCCACAAACTTACGGCATGAAGTTGAGCGTTTGGCGGCAAAACGAGTTTTGGTGAAAAAAAATTTCCTGATGGTAAAATTTTATTTGGAGTATTGTTCACGACTGGGTTTTAGGCCAAATAAATCATGTTGAATTTCATTCAATTACCTGCATCTTAATCAAATTTTTAGCTGAATGGAGAAAAGCAAAAAAAAAACTTCATATCATTGCACTGGATTTCACCCGAAAGCGAAGGAAACTGCCGCCGAACCGATTTAAGTACAACATTTGATCTGTAAGCATTTTTTAGAAGCGAACACTATTTTTTATTCATAGTCCGCCATCTTACACCCCCCGTATAAAGTATGGTTGGATTACGCTTCCGCAATGATCTTTCCTAAATTGCTTGCACCATTGCGCTAATTGACGTGATTGGTTGTTGGGGAGTTTCAGTGTATTATTTCAAACATTATGCGGTTTGGTATGCAGCGTTTTTGCTGAAAGTTGAATCTGGCAAGCCAGATTTGGGTATCTCCGTTTTTGAGAGAATTTTCTTTAATAGCTTACACGCACTCAAACCATTTTTATTATGAGCCTTTTAACACCCCGCACCGTCCTTAGCCTTCTGTGGGTGGCAGCCTTCAGCTTTCCACTTGCGGCTCAACAATCCACCCAGGCACTTGATGCACTCAAAAAACGACATGTCATCACGGCCGAAACAGCGCAGCAAACCATTGCATTTGAAAACCTGGTGCCTAACGAAACCTATGGTTTACTGGTACCCGGAGGTGAAGCCTGTCTGGTTCAGTGTATGCCTGAAATTTCCGTACTCACACCCAATACACAGGTGCTGAACTACAATCCGGTTACGCATCATCTGAAATTTGTGGCATCCGCTGCCACCATGGAGTTCCGTCTGGATTATCCTTGTACCTGGGATCCATCAAACCCGCCACGCCATTATGTGAGTATTATGCGTGTGGGCGAAAAGAAAAAGGGGGCAATTCCCGGAATCCCGGATGCTGTATTGAGCGTTTCAGGTGGAAGTGCTGAAGACCTGATCAAAGAAGTGTTTATTGGTGGTAACTGTTTCGACGTTACCGGCGTAACCTATTCCGGGCAGGGCGACCAGATTGGTGAATTCACCAATGGTATTACAAATATAGGATTTGAAAGCGGGGTAATAATGGCTACCGGCGGCATTATTGTGGCCCCTGGTCCAAATGACTCTGATGGGGCAAGTGCAGGTTATGGCATCGGCACTCCGGATTCGGATTTGCAGGGTTTGTCATCCGGTGCACTGTTTGATATGGCGAATATTGAATTTGATTTTACCCCTACTCAGTCGCCACTCACGTTTGAGTTTGTGTTTGCCTCTGAAGAATATTGTGAATATGTGAATACAGCCTTTAATGACGTATTCGGGTTTTTTATTTCCGGCCCGGGTATTAATGGTACCCAAAACCTGGCTGTAGTACCGATGTCTAATACGCCTATAACCATTAATACCATCAATCACCTTACCAACTCCGGGTATTATGTTCACAATACACCGCCAAGTGGTAATAACTGCGGAACCATCCCGCCGGCGAATGGCCCGGCCGTACAAGAGCTGCAATATGATGGATATACACGCAAAATGGTTGCTGTTGCAACGGTAATACCATGTTCTACGTACCACATCAAATTGAAAATTGCCGATGTTGGCGATGGTGTTTGGGATTCGGCAGTATTCCTGAAAGCAGGTTCCTTTGATGGCGGTGGTAATGCTTCCATAGATTGGTTGGTGGATGGACAAACTGATGTTGACGAAGTTACGGAAGGCTGTGGTACTGTTGAATTGCTCATTGACCGGGTGGGATCAAACCCGGCACTCCCTCTGACGGTTTCGTTCACGATTACAGGTACCGCCATTAATGGCGTAGACTATGGTCCAATTGCGGGAAGTTATGTGATTCCAGCTGGTCAGGATCAGGTGACTGTTCCGGTAAATATTGTGAATGATCTGGTTCCCGAAGGCGCAGAAACGGTTATTCTTACGCTGAACAACCCGTGCTCATGCCTGAACCCACAAGAGATCCTCACTATTTTGGATTACAACCCAATGGAACCGGTTCCGGATACAGTAGTTATTTGTGGCCCGGGTGTTGCCACTGTAGGTGTTACGGTAGACGGCGGGGTGGCTCCTTATACCTATCAATGGAATACAGGAGGAACAGATCCTACCATTACCCCGTTTGTAGGATCTCCAACCACCTATACCGTAACGATAACAGATGCCTGTGGCAAAACGAGTACCGCCAGGGCGCGGGTAAATATCAATCAGCCCCCTGTCGCCATGCTGCTTGGGCCCGGCCCGCAGATTTGCCCAGGTCAAACCGCAATCCTGAATATTAATTTTACCGGAGTTGGGCCATTTGATTTTACCTATAATTTTAACGGGGACCCTCAGGCTCCCATCACTGGTATTATTGACGATCCTTTCGCCTGGGAGGTAAATGAGGCAGGAGGCTACCAGCTTACAGGGATTATTGACGGGAATGGGTGTCCGGGAACAGCCAATGGCGCAGTCGTAGTAACTCCCTCCAATCTGGATCTGACTGGGGTGCCTACCAATGTGCCCTGCTCCGGATCGCCCACTGGAAGTATCAACACCTCGGTGGCCGGTGGTCAGGGCCCCTACAATTATGCCTGGAACGGTCCCGTCCCCATAGGGAACGTTGCCGATCCTACCGGCCTGGTTCCTGGCAACTATACTGTTACCGTAACAGATGGATTTGGTTGTACCGATTCACAAACGTTCCCAATCTTTTCTCCTCCGGCTATTACACCCAGTATTTTGTCTGTTCAGGGGGTAAATTGTTATTTGCCTGCAGGAGGCGCTATCAACCTGAATGTTGCAGGCGGTACTCCGGGTTATACCTATTTGTGGAGTAATGCAGCAACGGTACAGGATCCAGCCAACCTGATCGTTGGTACTTATACCGTTACGATCACCGATATGAATAGCTGTACGGTTACTTCTACCGCAACGGTTCCGGGTGATTTTGCAGCACCCACAGCCATGACCTCACCTCCAAACTTGCTGACCTGTAGTGCTCCGGCAGTGACGTTGGATGGTACGGGCTCCAGCAGCGGACCCAATTTTGGCTATAGCTGGGTTGGCAGCCCGGGCAATATCGTTTCCGGAGCCAATACCTTGAATCCTGTGGTGAACCAGGCTGGCACCTATATCCTTACGGTACAAAACACCAACAACGGCTGTACAACTACCGCAAGTTCAACCGTAACGGCAAATAATGCACCCCCTACTGCGCTGGCCGGCCCTGATAATACGCTTACCTGCGCCATTACCAATGTAACGCTCGATGGTACAGGTTCCAGTAATGGTGGCAACTACACCTATTTGTGGACTGCATCAGGTGGCGGTAACATTTTGGGTGGAGAAACCACGCCAACACCTATTGTTGGCGCCACCGGTACCTATACCTTAGTAGTGACTAACTCCCAAAATGGCTGCACCGCAACCGATTTTGCAATAGTAAATGCCAATCTAACGCCCCCAACGGCATCCGTAGCCCTGCCAGGGTTGATTACATGTACCGTTAGCCAGGTAACGCTGGACGGAAGTGGATCCGGCCCGGCGGGTATATCCTATCAATGGGAAACCAATAATGGTTATATCGTATCCGGACAGAATTCCCCATTGGCAGTTGTAAATGAGGCCGGCGATTATACCCTCGTGGTTACCAGCCCGATCAATGGTTGTACCAGTGCGGAAACAATTATCGTAAACCAGAATTTTTCGGCGCCAATTGCAGTGGCAACATCAAGCAACGATATTACCTGTATTTCCACTCAGGCTACCCTAAGCGCACTGGCTTCTCAAATGGTACCCACCGACCTGTTCGTTTGGTCTACCATTGACGGAAACTTTGTTTCTGGTACGAATACGCTGACGCCGGTCATTGATGCTCCAGGTACGTATTCCATCGTGATCACAAATCCCGGCAGTATGTGCAGCTCTCAGGCTTCTATTTTGGTAGATGCTGATAACCTGCCTCCGGCAGCTAATGCCGGGATGCCAACCACCCTCACCTGCACCACCCTCACGGCATTGCTGGGTGATCCGCTGGCGCCAACCACACCAAATTTATCCTATACCTGGACGGCATCGCCCGGGAACATCGTTTCCGGCCAAAATACTCCTATGCCAACGGTAAACCAACCTGGCACCTATAATCTGGTGGTTTCGAACGCATCTAATGGCTGCTCCAATACAGCTACTATCAATATCCCCCAAAATATAACACCACCAAATGCCATCGTAGCTCCAGGTGGAGAAATCAACTGTACTACGCCGACCATTCTGCTCAATGGAACAGCCTCCAGTACAGGACCCACTTATATTTACCAATGGACTTCCGCATCGGGTAATGGTATTGGCGCCGGCGATAATACGCTTACACCAACCATCATTGCACCAGGAACCTACACGTTAATGGTAACCAATACCGCTAACGGATGTACCAATACCGCTTCTACCACCGTAACTATTAACTCAAATGTTCCGGTTGCGCTTGCAGCTCCGCAAGGAATCTTAACCTGTGCAGCAACCGCTATCCCGGTGAATTCAACAGGATCTACTTCAGGTCCCACTATTTCGTATAACTGGGGTACCATGAACGGAGAAATTCTGGGCGGAAATGGAACCCCCCAAATTCTGGTAGGAGCCCCCGGTCAGTATACCCTGGTGGTAACCAATGTTGCCAACAACTGTACCGCCTCTACAACAATTGATGTAACAGAAAACATCATACCACCCATAGCTGAAGCAGGAACGGGAAATACCCTGAATTGTACAGCGCCGAGTATGATGCTTAATGGAACAGGTAGTAGCGCAGGACCACAGTTTGGATATACCTGGTCGGCTCTTTCCGGTGGCAATTTCGTTTCAGCTACAAACATCATAAATCCCCAGATTAATGAATCAGGGGTGTATCAATTGATGGTTACAGATGTTACCAATGGCTGTACTACTACCGATACCGTAGAGATTCTGGCTGATGATAACGACCCCGTAGTGGCATTATCCCAGCCACAGGAACTTACATGTTTGCTCACCCAGCAAGTTATTCAGTCGGCCGGATCGTCAAATGGCCCAAATTTCACCTATCAATGGTCCGGGCCAGGGTTGCAGTCCAATCCAACTGACCTGAACGCCACTATTAACCAACCCGGTAATTACACACTGGTGGTGACGAATACAGACAATGGTTGTACAACAGAAGAAACCGTGCCGGTAACCCAGAATATTCAGGCGCCCATGGCCGATGCCGGCCCGGATGTGCTGTTGAATTGTTACACGCCACAGATGGTCATTGGTGGCCCTAACAACTCTGTCGGACCAAATTACAGCTATTTCTGGGTGGATCCGGGAGGCATTATCAACGGAGGCAACAGCCTGCTGAATCCCACTGTAGCCGGTGGCGGCTTGTACTCCATTATTGTAACGGATCTGGTAAATGGTTGTACCAGCACCGATCCGATGATTGTAACGACTGATTTTGAATCGCCTCAGGCCAACGGAGGTCCAACGTTCCAGCTAACCTGTACACAGGCAACCTATACCCTGCAGGCAGTTGCACCAGTGGGCCCTAATATCACGTACGAGTGGACAACCATAGGTGGAAGCTTTGTTTCTGCAACCAATATTCTGAATCCAACCGTAAATGGAGCAGGGGAATATTTCTTGCTGGTTACCAATACTACCAATGGTTGTACGTCATCCCCTACCGTTCAGATTACACAGGCTGCGGATTTCCCGATCGCAACGGCCGGCACGGCGCCACAGCTTACCTGTGCCGTGACGCAACTCTCCCTGAACGGCGCAGGATCTAATAGCGGAGTTGGCTACGGAATTACCTGGAGTACTTCAAATGGGAACATAGTAAGTGGCGGTAACACCCTCAATCCGGTTATTGACGCTCCTGGAACTTATACCATTACGGTACAGAATCTCGTGAACCTTTGTCAATCCAACAGTAGCGTGGTGGTTACACAGAATATCACCCCTCCGCCAATCAATGCCGGTCCGCAACAAACGATCACTTGCGATGTGTTGAGTTTGAATCTGCAGGGCACTAATGGTGCACAGGGACAGTTTACCTACAATTGGCTAACACCCGATGGAAATATTGTGAGCGGTGCAAATACCCTGAGTCCTTTGATCAATGCCACCGGATATTATGAGCTGGAAGCAACCAATGTGGTAAACGGCTGTACCAGTGTTGCAAGTGTCAATGTGATTGCTAATCAGGTAAATCCGGTGTCAGCTATTGCAAATCCGGCCACCTTGACCTGCGCGGTTCAGCAGATCACCCTGGATGCAGGCGCCAGCAGCACCGGTGATATGACCTATACCTGGAGTACTGCAGGTGGTAATATCCTGAACCAAAGTAATCCTTTGGCAGTAGTGGTTAATGAGCCTGCTTCATATACCCTTACGGTAGAAGATAATGTAAATGGTTGTACAAGCTCTGTAACCATTACGGTGCCTGAAGATGTGCAACCGCCGGTTGCATCTGCCGGCGCAGATGGGTTGCTGACTTGCGCAATCACCTCGCTCATGCTGGATGGAACGGGTTCCAGCGGCAACGGCAACTTCTTCTACCAGTGGACCACGCCTAACGGAAACATTCTTATTGGCGCCAACGGGTTAACACCAACCATAAGTTCCGGAGGTTCTTACAACTTGCTGGTAACTAATAATGATAATGGCTGCACCTCCACGGATCAGGTAGTGGTGAATACCAATACCACCCCGCCAACCGTAGCCATTGCAACGCCGGGTGTACTTGGATGCTTACAGCCAACAGTTTCCTTGAACGGCGCAGCCTCCTCGGGTGGCCCTAATATCCAGTACGAATGGACAACCGTTAACGGCAGCATCGTAAGTGGAACCAATACCAATACCCTGGTGGTTAACAGTGCAGGAAGTTACACGCTGAATCTGTTGAATACCGTTAACGGCTGTACATCTGCCCAAACGGTTCAGGTAAGTGACAACACTGTCTTGCCTCTGGCTGAAGCAGGCCCACCATTCACCCTAACTTGCTCCATCGAACAGGCAACTCTGCAGGGCACCGGCTCCACAGGATCGGTGTATGCTTACGCCTGGACGACTCAGGGTGGCCAAATCATTGGAGGCGGTAATTCGCCCAACCCTGTGGTAAATGAACCCGGAACCTATTCCCTTACGGTAACCAATACCAGCACGGGCTGTACTCAAACAGATAATGTAGAGGTATTTGTTGAAACGAATGTGCCAACTGATTTCGACTTTGAGGTGAAAAGACCAACCTGTAAAGACAACGATGGTACCATTACTTTCGGACAAATACAAGGTGGATTTGGACCATACACCTATTCCATTAACGGTGGCCAGACCTTTACCTCTTCTTTGAACTTTGCAGGCCTTACGCCCGGCAGCTATGAATTATTGATACAGGATGCCAATGGTTGTGAGTTTGAACAAGATCTGGTGGTGCCTCAGGCTCCGGATCCTGCCATTAATACCGCACCATTGTTCGAAATTCAACTGGGTGATGAACAGCAGTTAAATGCACAACTGGCGCCGGGCTATCCACTGGCGTTGGTGGAAAGCATTACCTGGACCCCGCTTGACGGGCTCACCTTTGAAAGTAACAGCATACCAGATCTGCTCAACCCGGTTGCGTTGCCGCTGAAAACCACAGAATACACCGTCACCATTGTAAGCACAGATGGATGTCAGGCCACCGACCGCGTATTGATCCGGGTAGACAATCGTCCGCACATCTATATCCCGAATGCCTTCTCTCCGTGGAAAGAAGACGGCGAAAATGATATATTCATGATTTTTGCCGACGGGGATCAAATTGAAAAAGTGGATAACTTCCAGATCTTCGATCGTTGGGGAAGTATGGTGTTTACGGATAAAGACTTCCAGCCCAATGATCCATCTCACGGCTGGGATGGACGCCATAAAGGTCAATTGCTGGTGCCTGCCGTATTTGTGTATTACGCAGAAATTCGTCTCATCGATGGCCGCGTATTACTGTACAAAGGCGATGTGACGCTTGTTAGGTGAGAGTTTTAGTGTTTGAGTGTTTGGGT
>DLXL01000273.1:9498-9639 GCA_003448025.1 Saprospirales bacterium
GTTTTAGTTGGCGTTCGGCTGGGCCTTTAGGTGATTTGTAGTCAGGATCGCTGATTAATATAAGAATGACATGACTTTCAGGGCCATCATCCTTCCGCGATGATGGCCCTGCTTTTACCATAAACCCATAAACCCATAAAC
>DLXL01000598.1:0-243 GCA_003448025.1 Saprospirales bacterium
GGCTTTAACGATACACCCTTCAATAGAAATGAGTTCGCCTTCGTGGTTAACCACTTCTTTAGGGTCGGTTATGATAAAAGCCGGACGTTCCTGAGTGGAATCAACTGCCGGTGTGGTTGTTTGGGCAGAAATACCGTTCCAGGCCATACAGAACAGTATCAGAAAGAAAATACGCATCATACAGGATTTGCGGCAAAGGTAGTAAAGACATTGATATGCCATTAAAAGTCATTTAGGGGGCAT
>DLXL01000598.1:554-760 GCA_003448025.1 Saprospirales bacterium
CATTGGTTAGTCATTTGGGTCATTTAAGGTCATTTAGGGGTCGTTGCCCTATGTGGATTGTCATCCAGAGCGCAGCGAAGGACCTACACAAGCCCGGTTCCCGAAATGCCTTGGCCCAATACACCCGAATAGCTTGGCTTGTGTAGGTCCCGAGTACTCGGAATGACAACCCATGTTGATTAAATGACCCCTAAATGACTCCTAAA
>DLXL01000598.1:997-3535 GCA_003448025.1 Saprospirales bacterium
AATGACTCCTAAATGACCCCAATGCCCCCTAAATGACC
Source organism: Saprospirales bacterium (assembly GCA_003448025.1). Classification (GTDB taxonomy): domain Bacteria; phylum Bacteroidota; class Bacteroidia; order Chitinophagales; family Saprospiraceae; genus M3007. The sequence goes on from DLXL01000598.1 coordinate 1,036, forward strand.
CAAATCCCCCTTTTAACTTAACACAAACTTCATATTTCTTTAAATTAGAGGTTACACTGGTGGGGGACATTTGCAGCAAATTCTGTATCCTTCCATGAAGAACACACATAACGCAGGCATACTCGCCTTACTCTTTTTTCTCCCTTCATTCCTTATTGCTCAAACCGGAATTATTGCCGGTAAAGTGATTGATGCCAAAACGGCGGAAACACTCATTGGCGTTTCTGTACGTCTGGAAAATGGCGGCGGCGCCATCACTGACCTTGACGGTAATTTTCGCATCCTTAACGTAACTCCCGGGAAACATAAAATCTCCCTGAATTACACGGGATACGCTCAAAAAACGGTTGAAGACATTGATGTAAAAGCCAACGAAGTAGCAACGGTTGAAATCGTTTTGGAAGAACCTGTTGCTCAAACGTTGACGGAGGTAGTGGTAGTGGCCAAGGCCAAAAAGGAAAGCACCAGTGCTTTAACTATTTTTCAGAAAACCAGCATTGCCATTGCAGATGGCATCAGCTCCGAAACCATCAAACGCACACCTGACCGTACCACAGGCGATGTGATTCGTCGGATTAGCGGCGCCAGTATCCAGGACAATAAGTTTGCGGTGATTCGCGGTTTGAACGACCGTTACAACGTTGCCATGCTGAATGGAGCGTTGCTGCCCAGCACAGAGGCCGATCGTAAAGCGTTTTCTTTTGATTTGTTCCCTTCCTCTATGATTGATAATCTGGTGGTAATGAAAACTGCCAGTGCCGATCTGCCGGGCGATTTTGCCGGAGGTGCTATTATTGTAAATACCAAGGATATTCCGGAGTCTAATTATCTAAGTGTAAATGTTAGTGCTGGCATAAACAACATCACAACATTTAAGCCTTACCTCAGTTCTCCAGGCGGTAATACGGATTGGCTGGGTATTGATGATGGTGGCAGAGCATTGCCTTCCAGTTTCCCAACTACCACAGCATATAATTCAGCCGTTTCCGCAGATAAAGTAAGATTCTCTCAGTCACTTCCGAATGATTGGGCAATCACCGAAAATAGTAGTGCAGCGCCGAATACCTCCTTTCAGATTACCAGTGGTTTGGTTACCAACACCGATAAAAAAGTTCAGTTTGGATCTACCATAGCACTTTCCTATTCTAACCAAAACCGTATTCAGGATGCAGAGCGTAATCGCTTTGACCTGCAACGTCAATTGGTGGCATATCGCGATAAGCAATTCAGAAACAACGTATTGTGGGGAGCTTTGATGAATTCTGCGCTGAAAATCGGCAACACCCAGAAATTGATTTTCCAGGCATCTTACACCACCAATACGAATAACAGTATCAACAGTCGGGAAGGCAGTGATTTTGATCGTGAGCAATATATCCGTTTTTCGGCGGTTGAATTTACAGAAAACCACCTTCTCACCACCCGCGTAGGCGGTGAACATCTGCTGACTCCGAGCGGAGTTAAACTGACCTGGGGTGGTGGTTACAACCGCAGCACAAGAGATATTCCTTCGTTGCGCCGAATGACCTACGCCAAGAATTTTGATTCTGAAGAGGGTGATCCATATTATGCCGTCATTCAACCGGGGTCTGCCAACCTCAACCTTGGCGGTCGTTTTTACTCTGATTTGGCTGAAAATACCTTGAGCGGCAACCTGGATTTGAATATCCCATTTAAGGTTTTGGGCGAGAAGCAAATCATAAAAGCAGGTGGGTTGTATCAGCAGCGTGATCGCGCGTTTAACGCTCGCGTTTTAGGCTACACCGCAACCGGTTACCCTGCCAATCTGTTCATTCTACCACAGGATCAAATTTTTAATCCTGAAAACATTAAAGCTTCCAACGGCTTTATCATCAGTGATATCACAAACCCCAGCGATGCCTACACAGCTTCCGCAGCATTGACGGCAGGTTATGTTTTGGGTGATTTCAAACTTTTTGAAAAATTGCGTTTTTCAGCCGGCGCCCGTTTGGAAAACTACGATATGGAGGTGAACAGTTTTTATTTTGGTGGTCAACAGGTGAATTCTGTACTGAAAAATGCAGACCTTTTACCATCAGCCAACCTCACCTATTCGCTGAACGAGCAACACCAGTTGCGTCTTTCCGCTTCTAAAACACTGAGCCGTCCGGAATTCCGAGAGCTTTCTCCTTTTGCCTTCTACGATTACGAAGAAGAGGCATCAGTACAGGGCAATCCGAACCTGGTGCGTGGTACTATTGCTAACTATGATCTCCGCTACGAATGGTATCCTGGCCAAAATCAGTTGTTTAGCGTAAGCTTGTTCTACAAAGACTTTATCAATCCGATTGAGCGTAATTTCAGTTCTACCGGTGGTGGTACGGCTTCTTTTGGCTTCCAAAATGTAGCCAGCGCCCAGAACTATGGTGTTGAGGTAGAAGGCCGTAAAAACTTCGATTTTTTGGGTGGTTGGGGTGAAAACCTGCTCCTGTTTACCAATGTAGCCTTCATTGGTTCTACCATTGACCTCACCAATGTA